>JBJONJ010000273.1:0-3459 GCA_046051905.1 Verrucomicrobiota bacterium | reverse complement strand
AGTTTGAGCAAAGGCACCGCCCTCCGGCAAGCAAGAAATCTGCCGTGATCTCGTGAGGATTTTGAACGCTCGGCCCGCGATCAGTCTAGAAACCGGAATTCCGGCGTGGCCCAGAGCGCTTGCAGGACGCGCGCCCACACATCGCGCTCATTCTCGGCGGAGTCATTGCCGCTGCCGTGCGGTGGAGAAAGCATCCGATGGGTGACCGCTAGGCATTACTTTGAGCGACCGCCTCCTGGCACTCCTTTAGCACTGCCTGGGCCGCTGCGAGGTTGCGGTGGCCGAGTTTGTCGTAGATCTCCACCGCGCGGTAGGCTTGCGGCAGCCCCTCTGGAGCGCGCCCCTGCCGCAGCATCGCTAGAGCGAGGCGGTGGCAGTCTCTGCCGATTAACTCCAGGCGGCCTAGCTTCTCGGACAAGGGGAGCGCCTCCCGTGCCAGCGTCTCCGCCTGCGACCAGTCTTCCCGAGCTAAGGCCAGCGATGCCAGATTACCGGTACAGAAGGCAATACCGTCTTGGTAGCCGACGGCGCGGGCGATACGCAGTGCCTCGCGATAGTCCACCCCGGCGGTCTCCAGTTCGCCAGAATGGTGCTCGGCACCCGCTAAGTCGTTCAGGCCGATGGCAACTTCCTCACTCTCCTTCTGCTCACTACGCCAAAGATCTACTGCCTCCCGGTAGGAGGCAATGGCGGCAGTGTAGTCCTTCATCAATTGATGCCCAAGACCTCGCAGACGGATGGCGAAAGCCTGCTCCCGCGCCCCAGCCTTCGATTGGGTCCAGTGTCGAGCCGCACACTCGGCAGAAGCAAGAACCTCCACGGCCTGCCCACGCAGGTAGTGCATGAATCCGCGGTCGTAGGCACGCCAGCCCGCTTTGCCGAAGTCCTTGGCAGCCAGCGCCCGAGCTTCCGCCGCCTGCACGAGCGCTAGATACTCATCCCAGCGCCCCTGAAAGTGAAGCACATGTTGAAACGCGCCGCACAAGTCTTGCAGGCGGTCATTTGTCCCGGCGAGGAAACGCGGCAACGCGGCACATAGGGCTGGCCAGGCAGCGTCGATAACGGAAAAGCGCTCATGGTTACTCCAGCCGTTTTCCTGAGCTAATACGAAGGCGCGGGCCTCCAGGCGCTCGCCTGCTTGGTCAATGACCTCCGGCTTCGCCACGCGCAGGAAGTCCGCCACCAGCGGCACCAGCGTGAAGTGCTGCTCCTCAGCGTCCGGCACGACGAGGGAGCGGTTCGTGAGGCTGCGCAGGGCTTTCGACAACGCCTCTTGGTCGCTGCCATCCGCCACCATCGCGATGTGCTCCGGTTTCGCCGGAAGCGTGAAGTGCGTCAGCGCGCAGAGCGCCTGCGTCTCCTCGGGCGTGAAGTCCTGCACTAGGTCCCCGAAGATGAACTCCAAAGGATCATTGTCCGGCGGGCAGGAGCGCAGAAACTCAATCGCGTCCGTGAAGCTTCGGCAGTGGCCGCGGCCGATCTGGCCGGCGGTCCAGCGCAGCAGCAGCGGTTTGCCGCCGGTTTCACGATAGAGCACAATCCGCTCCGCCTCGCTGGTCTTCGCCAGTTCCTTGTTGTGCTGCGCGAGGTCCTCCAGTGTCTCCAAAGCGGCCTGCTGATCGAGTTTTTCTAGGATCAGCTCTTCGGAGCCAGAGCCGATGCGACCGCGGCTGGTGAGGATGGCTTTACAGCCCTGCGGCAGGCGCTTCACGAAGGTGAAAATCTTGTCGCGGTCGCCGCGGGCGAGGGATTCGAGATTGTCGAGCACCAACAGCGTGCGCGTGGGCCGCAGCGCTTCCAGCACAAGCCGTGCGCGCTCGTTTTCAGCGGACTTCGTGATGTCGCCGTGGCCCAGCTCGCGCGCGATCTCGTTGAGCATCTCCAGCACGCCCTCGATGCGGCCTAGGGAGAGATCGCGCACGCCATCGTCATCCAGCTCGCGCTGCTTGATGGAGACGAAGACAATGCGGTCAAACTGCTCCGGCGTGCACTCCATCGCCGCGCGCACGGCCAGCGAGGTCTTCCCCATGCCGCCCGGGCCGTCGATGAGCGCGCCCCAAGTGCGGTTCTCCGGATCCAGCGCCCGCCGGATGTGCTCCAACTCCTCCTGTCGGCCAAAGAACGGCTGCAAACGCGGCAGGTTATGCGGGATGGTGGTGCGGGCAGGCTCTGAAGACGTGTGCTGCGTGTGATGACGCAGAGCCTCGCTGACCAGACGACGCAATTCCTCGACGGAGGCGAAGGTTTTGCGCACGCGGCCCTCGCTGGCGCGGCTCTTGAAAGCCTTGAGCTTCTTCTGAGCCTCCGCATCGGCCTCAATGTCCTTCACGGTGACGGCATGACTCTCATCGGCGATGAAGATAAGCAACTCCTTGAGCCTGCCCTCGCTCTTGCGCTTCACCGCATGGTCGAACTCCATCTCGGTGATGGATTTGTCACCGCCCGGCGGCACCCAGCCGTAGCGCCACGCGTAGATGCCGAGGTAGATGTCCGCCTTGTCCACCATGTCGAGCGAGACCTGCACGCCCGTCTTGTCCTGCGCGGGCAACGACTCCATGCCGATGGGAAACACGCCAGCGTCGATGCATGCATCCTTCACGGCTTTTCGATGTGACGGCAGATCGATCGCGGTGCTGCTGATCATGGCGGTGATCAGGCCGGGCTTAGGAGTGGCGGAAGCAGGATCGGGCATGCGCGGGAGGAAACTCGCGCGCATTCAACACCCGACGGACCTCAGCTGGCGAGGGATTTTTTCTCCTCCGGCTCAGCGAGCGCGAGGTGCGCTCCATCAGTCCAGAAAGCGGAATTCCGGCGTAGCCCAGAGCGCTTGCAGGACGCGGGCCCACACATCGCGCTCGTCCTCGGCGGAGTCATTGCCGCTGCGGCTGCTTTCGACGAATTCCCGCACCTGCGCGGCCTCTTTGGCCGTGGGATCGCGCTGCAGACTGCGGCGGAAGGCCTGCTGCACACGCTCCGGCATGCCGGGCACGTTTTTCAAGAGCTGATCCGCGGCGGCGCGGGCCTGCTCGATGACCTGCGGCGCATTCATCATGAAAAGAGCCTGCGTGGCCACAGTGCTGGTGCCGCGCTGTCCCACGGGCTGGTTGATGTCCGCAAAATCAAACACCTCGAAGAGCGGATGCCGTACATTGCGGAAGGCGGCGGTGTAAACACTGCGGCGCGTGTCCGCGAAGGCATAGCCGTATTCCAGATTCTGCACCTTGGAGTCATTCGCATCGACCGCCTTCGCCTCGACGATGCCGGGCCCGGCAAAGCGATTCTCCAGCGTGCCCGCGACGGCGAGCATGGCATCGCGGATGCACTCTGCATCGAGGCGCTTGCGATTCATGCGGCCGAGCAGGCGGTTGTCCGGATCGATGCGCATCGATTCGGCCACGCTTTCGCCCTGGCTGCTCATGCGATAGGCGCGGGACATGACCAAGGTCTTCACGAGCTTCT
>JBJONJ010000272.1:0-4336 GCA_046051905.1 Verrucomicrobiota bacterium | reverse complement strand
ATCTGGGTATGTGGAGTCCGCGGCGACACCGGCGAGAGCGTCGTGCGCCTTCACCACTTCCGCAAAAGCGGCGGTGTGCGTCTGCACGTCGCTCAGGCCTGTGAGGCTCGTCACGCCCAGCGGCATCTGTTGATGCTTGCCGTTGAAGAGCGTCTTCGCGTTGAAATCGTGATACACCGTCGTGCCCTGGCGACCGATCACCACCATTGGTGTCGTCCACGGAGCCTGCCAGTAAGGGTGACCGTCCTGGCGGCCAAACCACACGTTGTTGCCGCTGCCGTTCACATAAACTGTGGGTGAGATGCGCTGGTCCGTCGTGCTGGTGGTGCCGTAGCCCTGCATGATGCCGGCACGTGCCGTGCCATGCCGCGCACCGTGTGAGAAGCCGGTGAAGACGCGCGCCAGCTCCGCGATGTCATTGTTGTCATACGTCGCCACTGGCAGGCCCTCAGGGCTGAGAATGAGGCTGCCGTCCGGGTGCCGCAGCACGAGACCGATGGAGAAGAGCTGCATGATCTCACGTGCATAGTTTTCATCCGGGCTGATGATGATGCCGCCGCCCGCGTCGTAGGTGGCACGGTTTGAGATGCTGGTGAGGTAAATGCCCATCATCGGATTGAGTGTCACGTTTTGCAGCAGGTCGCGGTATTTGCCGAAAGCACCTGCGGCGAGCATGTCCCACCAGTTTGCCGCGCCGTAATGCCAGTTAAGCACGCCGGCGTCGCGCTCGGAGATGACGGTGATCTCACTGAGTGCCTGCGTCACGCGCTGCCGCAGTTGGTCCTTGCTTTGCAAAACCATCGTCCACCATTCGCGACGACGATTGGGAGCACCGCCGTTGTTGTTCGGATGGTTTCCGCCGGGGTCATTTGTGTTCGGGCTGCCGGAATTCGCCACGGGCATCCCATTCACATACGTCACACCCACTGTGCCGCCGTTCTGTGTCGGGTCTGCGTTGTAGGTGATCGGTTTGTTACCGCGCAGCGCGAATTCCTCCATGTCCGCCGCGATCACGAGCTTTTGATAATTGAGCGAAGGCGTGAGCGTCGGATTCATCTGCTCATCGATCCAGTCCTCCAGGCCGTCGATGTAAGTGCCGCCGCCCGCGATCGCCGCGTCCACTTTGGTGCGGATTTCCGTGTAGAGCGCCGTCGTGCCACCCATCGTGGCCTGATTCATGAAGCGCCAGATTTCACGCTCCAGCGCCTCGCCCGTCGGATTCTGCCAGAGCATGCTGCCGAGCTGCGGTGCGACCAGATCGGTGCGGTTCGGGTCAAACTGCTCCGAACCGGCCGCTTTGTTGAAGTAGCCCCAGATTTCCTTGTCCGGGAAATTCACTGTGGTGATCGCCACATACACTTCGCCGTCCGCCAGCGCGTCCAGCATGCGCTGATCCGTCGGAAGCGTCTGCGCCGCACGCACATTCCACGCAGCTCCGCTCACCTGACCGAGCGGCAGCACCTGCACCTCCAAATCCGGCCCGATGCGCACATACGCCGTGTTTTGATCCGACGAGAGATTGTTAAACACCACCGAGATGCTCGCCGTGTTGTTCGCGCCATCCACCAGCGCCGTCGCGTAACCGCTCGCGGTGCTCGCCGCACCGGCCTCACGGCCCAAAAAAGCCACGTAGAGCGTCTTGTTGGCCGGATCGGCCGGATTGGCATCGCAGATCGAAACGGTCGTGGTGGTGCCGCCGCTGGCACCGATGGCACCAGGCAGGGCGACCGCCACTTTCAGCGTCTCGGGCACTTCCTCCGTGCCATCCTGCACCGGTACGATCTTCGCGATTTCATACGCTTCACTCACTCCCGCTCCTGCTGGTAGGGTCACTGTCGAGGTCGTCTCATCCGACATGTTCTTGAACATGAACTCGCCGGGGGCCACGCTCGATTTGGTCGGCAACATCGTGCCGGGCAGGCCATTCAGGGTGATGTTCAGCGGCATCGTGCCCACGCTGCGCCGCACCTTCACCGTCGCCGCCGTGCCTTCCTTCTCAAACCCATCGCTCACTCCTGGCGTGATTGTGAGCGACATCAGCGAGGCCAGCGTGTCCGCATCGCTCGCCGCTCCACCGGATGCATTCATGGCGCTGGTTGCCTGCGTGGGATCGCTGCCCAGCTTGCCCTCGGCCCAGTCGGACAGGCCGTCGCTGTCCAGATCTTGGTCGGTGACTTCCAGCTTATAGAATTTCTTCGATCCCGGCGGCTTTGTCACGGCGATCGTTTCGCCCGGATTGTCCACCGTGGGCACTTTCTCACTGCCTGCCACCGGCTGCCAGTCACCAGAAGGAGCGTTTGGCAGGTCGGCCGAGATGACGCGATACTTTTTCCCCCGTTCCGCGTCGAAGGTGAAGACCACTGAGCCCGTCGAGACGATGGTGTTGCCGATCTTGAGGCAATCGCCCGCCTTCCGGGGGTCTGTGCCGCTAATGGACTCGAGGACGTTTGAGCAGCCATCGTTGTCCGTGTCATCGGTGCTTACGAGGCCCCAGCCATTGTAAAGCATTTGCCAGATGTCGCAGAGCCCGTCGGGGCCGCCCTGGCCGGGGCCGGTGCTGAAATTGTCCGTGCCAGCTTGGGATGCCGTGGCAAAAAGCATCGAGGACGCGACGAGGCTAAGAAAGCGAGCGTGGTAGGGGCGCATGGCTTGATCGGGGTTGGGAAAGCTCGGGAGTGCTGTGACCGCCATTTCGGCCTGAATTTCAGCAATATTCGAGGATACAGGATTCGCTCTTTGTGGGTCAAGAATGATTCCAAAAACCTTGCGGTCGTTTGAAAGATCCATGTTCAGCCGACCTGCCCCACCGAGTCGGCACGGGAGGCTTTTGGGGGCATGAGAACCGCGAAAATCGTTACCGAGCCTTTACGGTCACGCCTCGGTGCGTTGACTCGTCGTTACGGCAGGCAGCGATTCTGGGGGCTCCGCCACTTTGCTGCTCTGCGGCAAAATCAGCTACGAGAGCCTCACTTCCCCGCCAGATGTCTCTCGATGGCTGCGGCTTGCTCGGGGGTGTCCACGCCGGGGCTGAGTTCATCGGTGAGGACGACGCGGATGCGGGTGCCGTTTTCGAGGGCGCGGAGTTGTTCGAGGCTCTCGGTTTGTTCGAGGCGGCTGGGCGGCCAGGAGACAAATTGGAAGAGGAAGCTGCGCTGGAAGCCGTAGATGCCGAGGTGGCGGTAGCTCCGGGGCCAGGCGTCGGGATTACGCTGGTAGGGCAGGGGGCTGCGGCTGAAGTAGAGGGCATCGCCGTGGGTGTCGAAGATGACTTTGACGATGTTTGGATCGCTGACTTGCGCAGGGTCCTGGATGGGCGCGGCGGCGGTGATCATTTTGACGGCGGGATCGTTTCGCAAAGTGCGGGCGAGTTCGTCGATCAAAGCGGGTGAGATGAGCGGTTCATCGCCCTGCACATTGATGACGACGCGGTGATCGGGGAAGGACTTGGCGGCCTCGGCGATGCGGTCGGTGCCGCTGGGGTGATCGGGATCGGTGAGCACGGTTTTGGCACCGAAAGAGGCCGCAGCCTCGGCGATGCGGGCGTCGTCAGTGGCGATGATGACGTCGTCGATCTGCTGGCACTCCTGGCAGCGCTCCCAGACATGCTGCACAAGCGGTTTACCGGCGATGAGGTGCAGTGGCTTCCCTGGGAAGCGGGTGGAACCCCAACGGGCGGGGATGGCGACGAGGGTGCGTGCGGAGTCGGTGGAGGCCACGGCAGGAGAGGAGGTGGTGTGATGGAGAAGGGGATTGGTATCAACAATCAAAGTGCTCAGTGCTCAGTGCTCAGTGCTCAGTGAAAATAAAGCGGCGTAACTGAGAACTAAGCACTGAGCACTCCGACGAGACAGATGCGAAAACAAGGTGGTGTGCTTTCGCCATGTGCGTGTGAAATACAGATGGCAAGTCTCGGATCACGCCTTCCCGGAGGCCTTGAGCGCGGCTTTTTCGGCGGCGAGGATGGCGAGGGAGGCGGCCTGGCGGGCTTTCATCTTGGCCTCCTGCTCGGCGCGGGCCTTGGCAAGGGCGGCCTCGCGGCGGGCTCGGGCTTCTTCCTCGGCTTTTTTCGCGGTGGCGTTTTCGGTCTCCTGCTTGGCCTTCAGCGCGGCGGCGGCGGCCTTCATGGCCTCGAGTTCTTTTCGAGCGGCCTCGCGTTCGGCTTCACGGGCGGCCTCGCGTTCGAGGCGCTCGCGTTCTTTTTCTTCGGCGGCGGCTTTGCGGGCGGCTTCGCGTTCGAGGCGTTCACGTTCTTTTTCTTCGGCAGCGGCCTTGCGGGCGGCTTCGCGTTCGGCTTCGAGGCGGGCCTTTTCGGCGGCTTTTTCCGCAGCGGCCTGCT
>JBJONJ010000271.1:0-7134 GCA_046051905.1 Verrucomicrobiota bacterium | reverse complement strand
GCCTGAGAAGGCCCAGTCCAGGGCAGAATCCCGGATATGGCCTGAGAACCTTCCGTGTAGGGACCGCTCTCCGAGCGGTCCGGCACCGCGGACATGGCGCTTTCGGAGAAATCGCCCTACCCCGGAAGTGTGCCTGAGAAGGCCAAGTCCAGGGCACAACCCCTGATATGGCCTGAGAACATCCCCGGTAGGGACCGATCTCCGAGCGGTCCGGCTCTGTGGGCGCGGCGCTTTCGGAGAAATCGCCCTACCTCGGAAGCGTGCCTGGGAAGGCCAAGCCGAAACGGTTCCATTGGATCAGTCGTGCTGGCTGCGTGATCTTCGGCAGAGCGTCGTTGTTTGCGCGTTACTGGCCTCTGGCACGAGCCTCGTAATGGCCTGCACCTCGCCCTCTTCTCATCCTGAGAAAAAAATTTCCCTCGCTCGCCATCGTGTTCAGCCCAACTGAATCGTTCCGGCTCAGACTCACTGCGACGTCATCAGGCTCATCTGGCACCGGAGCATGGGTTTCGATGGAGGCTGGCTATGCCGAAGGGGACAGTCGGGGTACAGTGAGTTTTTGGTGCTGGGCTGGAAATTCGGAAAACCCTCAAAAACCCCAATAAAAGCCGTGGTACACCGGGCAGGACTTGAACCTGCAACCTTCTGATCCGAAGTCAGAGTCATGGTTGAAATGCTCTGACATGGTCTGATTTGCATAGGCGATAAAAAACCCTATAAATACGGGGCATATGCGTGATCCAGACCCTAGCGAGGATGCCAACGAACGGCAAACATTGTCAGTTCACGTCCGGAAAAGTGGCCCAAAAGTGGCCCAAAATAAGTGGCCCAAAACGGACTTGCGGTACTGGAGGGATAAACTGGTCCCTCGGGGAAAAAAGGGGTTGTTCGTGCGTCTCCAACGCGGTGGGCGTCGAGAGTGGTTTGCTCTGAACACCTCCGAGCGGGAGGCGGCCTCGGCCAAGGCACGCGACATCTATCTGGAGATCTCGAGCGCTGGGATTGCCGCTACATCAGCCAAGCTCAAGCCTAAGTTGAAACAGAGGTCTGGTGGGGAGCTCACGGTTGGGGAGTTTGTGTCGGCCGTGGAGGCTGTCGGAAAGCTATCGACAAGGACTTTGCGCGGTTACGTGCACTGTCTGCGCACGATCGTGTCCGAGGTCTCTGGAATTGATGGTGGGAGACAGCGTTTCGACCACAAACAAGGTGGGGCGAAGCGATGGGCTGACAAGGTGGACGCTATTCCGGTGCGGCGGATCACCTCAGATCAGATTGAGAAGTGGAAGCTGGACCGCCTGAAGAGCGCGGGTGTAGAGGCTAGGAAGGTGTCGAGCGCAAAGCGCACCTGCAACACGTACATCAGGGGCTCGCGGAGCTTGTTCTCGGAACGCCTGGTCAAACATCTGCCGGAGTGTTTCCGGCCTACCGGGAATCCCTTCAAGGAGGTCGAGTTGTTCGAGGCAGGTGACATGCGGTACCGGTCCAAGATCAACCTGCCCTTGCTCATGCGGAACGCACAGCAGGATCTCGGTAGGACTCGATCAACTGTCTATGTGGCCTTTCTTCTGGCGATTGGTGCCGGACTCAGGCGGAAGGAAATCGACCTACTCCAGTGGGATATGGTGGATCTCGACAATCGAGTGATCCGGCTTCGGCCAACTGACATCCTTCAACTCAAGACCCCCGGTAGCAGCGAAGACATCGTGGTTGATGCTGCCGTGGTGGAGGAGTTGAGGGCGTTTCGCGAGGCCAATGGCGGATTCTTCGTGATCCCGAGTCCTCTGGCTCCTCATGCGGATCCACGTCGCCAGTACTACCGCTGTAAACCAGTTTTTGACCAGTTGATCGAGTGGTTGCGGGAGCAGGGTGTCGCAGCCAACAAACCTATCCACGAGCTCCGAAAAGAGGTGGGGGCCTTGATCACCACCGAGCAAGGGCTCTATCAGGCTAGTCGTTTTCTCCGGCATTCCGACACGACGACGACATCGCGTCATTACAGCGACATCAAGGGGCGACAAGCTCCCGGTCTGGGCAGGTTTTTGGGCGTGCCAACCGAGGCCCTTGCCGTGCAGACCCAACCGATTACTTCAGCTGCCTGAGCCCATGTCTCTCGCCAACGAAAACGGTGAGCTGATCGGGCTGCCGCCTGACCCCAGCATCAGCGGAGCTTTCACGGCCGCGCAACTGATGGCCGATTGTTCAGAGGACGGAGTGCCCTCATTGACTGCGAACCACCTTTCCCATCTGAAGCAAGTCGTCCCGAACGAAGTTTGGAGTCGCTCTGATTGGGCTTGGCTCGTCTTGCTTGGTGGCCAGTTGTTAGGGGTGGTGTCCAAGTCGACCAAGTCTTTCCTCCAAGCTGCGGAATCATGGCACCAAGCACAGATGGGGTTCGCCGTGTCGATGTCTTGGGGAAGAAGCCCGGATACGGCTCGGAAACTCGCGGGTCTGCTTCGAAATGCAGACGAGCAGTCCGTACGTAGGCTGGTGCGCCAAAGCCCCGATGATCATCTTAGAGAACTCGAGAGGTCTGTTGCTGGGATGTCGGATGTGTTGGCGGTCGTTGAGGCAGAGTGGAAAAGGCGGAGCAAGCAGGTTGGTCGCTCAGGGGTGTTCCGTAGGGTTCGGACACCTGATGAGTGGGAGAGATCTCAGGCTGGAAGGATGTTTCATTGTTGGCTCAGGGCTGGATACGGTGCTCCTGCTCTTTGCTTTTGGTCATGGGATGCTCTGGATTCTCTCTTAATGCCGGTGGGTAAAGGTGGGGGAGCGGGATCCAAGACTCTTGCCCGGCGTCTTGGTCTAAAAAAGGCCCTCGATCAAGTGAGAGGGTGCCGGGTGACCGAATCTGCCATAGTCCTAAAGGTCCGGCAGTCAGCAACTGCGACTGGTGAAGCAGCTTGGATGTGGAGGAACTACCCCAAGGGTTCATACGGTTGACCCAAGTTTCTGTCCGCCTGATTCCTGACCCACCCCATCAATGGTGGGGAGTGGGATGCTCTGTGCCGCATGAACGAGCACTCATTGTCCGGGATAGGGCTGACCGAAATCGTCAGCGATCACACCACGAACGAAGTCCTCCTCTCCTACGCCCAAGCGGCGCAGCGGTTGGGGGTAAGCCGAGAGACGATCTACCGGTACCAACGTGCCGGGAAGCTTCCGGCCATCCGGTTGTCCAGTAAGACTGTCCGGTTCCGGGGCTCTGACTTGGCGCGTCTTCTGGCCGGAGCCGAGGTTACGTCCAACTGGAAAGGGGGACTGTAATGAACTTGAGCCCCAACGATTGGTTCGCCTCTCAATTCCACGTCATCCAGTCATCCAGCCCGAGCGGCGCATCTGGTCTGACGGACAGTCGGTGCAGCAGCCAAATGGAACGCCTAGCCGCCCGAGAGGGCGTCCTCCGTCCAGAACACCATGCACGGGCTGAGGCATACGAAGCGCCAAGCAACGCCCCCAAGGCCGCAACGGACAGCTTAGAGTGTTCGCGGATCGCACGGAGCATCCCCAACGATTCGGCCGCTGATGGCTCGGACAGTCGGGATAGCCGCAGTGCCAGTGCACCGCCGGATCGAAAGCGCGGAGAATCTGGAGACGATGCTTCCCTCAGATCCGCCAAGGCGTATGGGAATGTGGAACCGTCATCTCTTGATGGCATAGCGACATCGTGGGACAGGCGCAGTGGCTGTCGATACGGAGTCGCGGAATCGATTGGCCCGGCAGCTGCATTGCAAGTTCTGCAAGACTCAATGTCCGGATTCAGCTTCAAGGTTCCTCTCCGGGTGATTCCGGTGTCGTCGGAGGTTCTCTGGACAAGCTTGGACTCCTTGAGAAACCGGCTCAGCACCGATGTATCCGGATCCGATTTCCTCGGGCGAATCCGTGCCTACACCGGGTTGCTTGGCGAAGAGAACCGCAGGAGCGCTCGGTTGATAAATGGAGGGGTTCGATGATGTGCCTCGATCAAGATTCACCCGTTGCTTTGCGGAAACGTCACACCGGAACCAGCCGAATCCATTTACCTCCCTGCCAACCTCAAGTGTTCAGCAAGGCTGATCTCAGGCTATGGCAGCAGATCGAATTGAAAGCCTCGCAAAGACGGGAGGGCAATCGATGAGCCATGAGGCCACCGAACTCGCTTGGAGGATCGCCGAACCTTGTCATGGAGTTCGACTTGTTCTTCTGTCACTGGCGGATCATCACAACGCCAAGACCGGCCTCTGCTGCCCATCAGTTGCCCGACTGGTCGAGTGTACTCGCCTTGAGAGGAAGGCTGTACTTCGAGCGATTGCCGAGCTTGAGCAGCTGGGTTTGATCGGTACACAGCGCAAGAAAGGGTGCGGATCACGGTACACGCTCCGCTTCCTAGACCAGTCCGAAAATGGGGCCGGTGACAAAACAGGACCGGTGACAAAACGGGTCTCAACCAGTCCCAAAACGGGATGGGACAGGTCCCAAAATGTCACCCGTAATCATGAAAGAACCGGGAAAGAACCGATAAAAGTCTGTTCAAAAACCTCGCTGGAAGCCGAAGAACACCGTTCCGCTGGTACGAGTCGAAGTGGTAGCCAAAATTGCGTGGTGGTATCACCGGTGCTCAGGGAAAGACCGTCCAATGTGACATTCAATGATCGAGATCGCTGGAATCAGCTTCTCCAAACTATCCTAGCTGAGATCAGTCAGTTGACCAAGCTACCGGCTCACCACCGAGAACCGGATCATCAAGAGAAGCTGGTCGAGCTCAGGCACCGCGCATCGGAGCTCAAGTATTGGCTGGATGGGAAAGGAGCCCAATGAGCCTGCCCTCGTGCCCAGATTCCGAGTTAGGCCTCCTTGGGAATGTCATCGATCATCAAGGTGAAGGATCAGATCTGGTGGAAATGGATCTCCTGACCGATGAACGCGCAATCGTCCTTGCCAACGCCATTAAAGGACTCCTGACCGATAAACAGCCAATCACAGTTGAGACGGTTGCACGTCGATGTGGGGACCACGGACTTGTTTCAGAGTCCATGTCAAAAGCGGCGGGAGGTACTCAGTATCATACCGAGATTCTTCTCGAGAAACGGGCGCTCCGAGCGCTTCAGGCTGTTGCCGCTCGCACGTGTTCTGCCGTGACTTCTCTTGATCAGGAAACTCGCTGCATCAAGTCCGATGTCACGGCCCTTGCCCTTGAGTCCATAAACGCGAATCGAGCAGTTGTGACTGGACTTGCCGGGTCAGAAAAGCGTTCCCCTGAAGACTACCTACTTAAGCTTTTTGATCGCATGGAGGCCGCAGATCGTGGCGAGCGTCCGCATTGCATACCGACCGGGATTTCGCGACTCGACTCGTTGTTGGATGGAGGATTTCAGCGCAGCTTTATGGTTACCATCGGAGCTCGATCCGGGGTGGGGAAAACAGCTCTCGCTGTCTGGCTTACTGCTGCTGCCTGTGACGCGGGTAAATCGGTCCTATACGGCAGCCGAGAGCTTCAGGGTGAGGTGATAGCCCACCGTCTCCTGTGTCTGAAATCTGGCACACACTTCCGAGTTTCTGGCGGAACTCGGGGGATTCCCGAGGAAACCCGATCTGCCTTGCAAAGCGCCCAGAATCTCATCAAGAACTGGCCGTTGGATATCAGGGACGACATCACAACGTTGGAGGAACTCCTCGGCACCGCGACCCGGTCAAAACCGGATCTGCTTGTAGTTGACCACGTTGGTATTTTCGGGGTGAGACAATCCAAGGGATCTACCCTCTATGAGGACATGACCCGAAAGTCGGGCCTCCTGCGGGATTTTGCCAAGGATACCAAGATCCCAACGATCGTCCTCTCCCAATTGAACCGTAGTGCTGAAGATGCAAAACGGCCCGGGTTGCATCACCTCAAGCAGAGTGGGGCTCTGGAGGAGGATTCTCGGGTGGTCCTGCTTCTTTCGGTTAACCAACAAGAGGTCCAACCCTCAATAGATCGCCTCGAGATCGACGTTGCCAAAAATACCACCGGTCAGTGCGAATTGATTCTGACGGATTTTCACAAGGCCACTTGCCGGTTCACCCAAACCAAGATCCCGCACGAGCCATGAACTAATCGGGGGGGGGCCTCGTTGCGGACTCACCTAGGCGTTGACGGTGGGCACGCCAACGGGACACTGAGCTCGATCACCCGTCGCGCTCGGAGGTCCAGTGGCTTGGTGATCACCTGTTTACTAACCGCCTATGGCCCGTCCTCGTAAAGCTGAAGCTCCTGCACCCACCAAGACCCTCGAGGCACAGCTTTGGGCTGCTGCCGATCAGATGCGCGGAGCGGTACCGCCAACCGACTACATGCACGTGTCGCTGGGGTTGGTGTTCCTGCGGTACCTCTCCGCGCCGTTCGAGGCCAAGCACACCGAGTTGCTGAACACGCCATACGCAGACCCCGAGGACCCGGAGGACTACCAAGCCGACAGCGTCTTTTGGGTTCCGCCGCAGTCGCGCTGGTCCACCCTCGCTGCCAACGCCCGGTCGGCGGATATTGGACAACGCATCGACGACGCCATGCGCGGCCTTGAGGCCAACAACGACGGGCTCCGGGGTGTTCTCCCCCAAGGTCTACGGCAAGCCCGACGTCAGCCCATCGATGCTGGGCGGTCTGATCGATCACTTCACCAACCTCAACCTCACCGGTGCTCCGTTCGACTTCGACCTGCAGGGCCAGGTGTACGAGTTCTTCCTTGCCAAGTTCTCGGCAATTCAAGGCAGGTCGGAAGGTGGTCAGTACACGCCACGTGGCATCGCTGCCACATTAGCGGTTTTGACTTAGGCTCTTCTCTCGTAGGGTCCACGTCCTCTTTAGGGGCATGGGTGGGTTCTTTTTATTATGATAGTGTTGCCGGGTAAATTGATTTTTATGGTATATATATATCATTCTTGCGGTTAAACTTGAATTATCAAAATGTTCTTAATCATATTTAAATTCGCTGCGTTTGTTGTTTTAATTCTGTCAATTGGTGTTTCAAGGGGTGAGGTATACCAAAACCTATGGTGGTTTATTTGTGGGGTTGCGTTTTTTGCTGGATCTGGGGCGCAAAACGCAGAGATGGATGGCCCCTATAATACTTCGTTAAGATATTGGTATAGGTGGTTTTATGTTGGCGCTATATTGTATAATCC
>JBJONJ010000270.1:0-7554 GCA_046051905.1 Verrucomicrobiota bacterium | reverse complement strand
TGCGGAACAGGCATTCTGTGACCGCCAAAAAATGAATCTGAGCACGATCAACAAGCGCAAGGCACGTTATTATGCTCAACGTCAACGACCTCCTCGCTAAAGACCTCCTGCCGGATGCGGTGATCCGCTTTGGCATCCGCCAGCGCCTGGCCAATGTGCTGGCGAAGAACAAGGAGCCGAATATCGAGGCGCAGAAGGCCCGGTTGTTGCGATATGTGGCCGAGTTGAAAACCATGCCGGTGGCCATTGCCACCCAGGAGGCCAATGAGCAGCACTACGAGGTGCCGACCCGCTTCTACCAGCTCTGCTTGGGCAAGCATTTGAAATACAGCAGCGGTTACTGGCCGGAGGAAACGACGACGTTTGATGAATCGGAGGCCATCATGCTTCAGATGACCTGCGAGCGTGCGGAACTCGCCGATGGGCAGCGCATTCTGGAGCTTGGCTGCGGCTGGGGCTCGCTCTCCCTGTGGATGGCGGAGCACTACCCGAATGCTCAAATCACCAGCGTTTCGAACTCACGCACCCAGAAAGAATTTATCGACGCCGAGGCGGCAAGGCGAGGCCTCAAGAATCTGACCATCGTCACCGCGAACATGGTGACCTTTGAAGGCGTGGGAGACGGCATTTTCGACCGCTGCGTGTCGGTGGAGATGTTCGAGCACATGAAGAACTACCAGGAGTTGCTGCGTCGCGTGTCCACGTGGCTGAAGCCGGGCGGCAAGCTCTTCGTGCACATCTTCACCCACCGCGACTACGCCTACCATTTCGAGGCCACGAGCGACGCGGACTGGATGGCGAAGTATTTTTTCACCGGCGGCCAGATGCCGAGTGATGACCTGCTGCTCTATTTCCAGGATCACCTCAAGATCGAGGACCACTGGTGTGTCAGCGGCATGCATTACAGCAAGACCTCCGAGGCCTGGTTGTCGAAAATGGACGCAAACAAGGCCGAGATCATGCCGCTCTTCCGCGAAACCTATGGCGAGGACCAGGCGGTGAAGTGGTGGAGCTACTGGCGCATCTTCTACATGGCCTGCGCCGAGCTGTGGGGATACCGCGAAGGTGAGGAGTGGATCGTGAGCCACTACCGCTTCGTGAAGCCGGTCTAGATCTCGAAGCTCACGCTTTCTTTCTGCCGCTCGCGTTCGATCACATCGGCCACGGTGGTGTCGGTGAACCAGCGGGCGACCTGCTCCTTCAAGCTGCCAAACACCTGACCCAGCGCCAAGCTTTCGCTTCCGGGCAGCGGATCAAACGGGCCGTCGAAGATCGTGACGACCTCGCCAAGCGTGATGCGGGCGGGTTTGGCCACCAGTTGATAGCCGCCGCCCACGCCGCGCTTGCTGCGCAGCAGGCCGCCGTTTTTGAGAGCCAGGAGGATCTGCTCCAAAAACTTCAGCGGGATGCCTTCCGACCTCGCCAGGTCCTGAATCGAGAAATTCGTCCCCTCGCGGGCACGCCCCATCGCCACGAGGGCGCGGAGGGCGTATTCGGCTTTTTTGGAGACTTTCATCGGGCGGCCAGTGTGGCGGGCAAAATCGAAGTGCAAAGCGCCATTTGCTCGGCATCTCGTCCGCCGCCTCATGACCGACGACTTTTTTGCCCAACCACCCACCGCGGAACCGAACCGCGGCGCGGTGACGATGCATGGCAAGGGCGCCCCGCTGGCTTCGCGCATGCGGCCGAGGTCGCTGGCCGAGTACACCGGCCAGCAGCACATCCTCGCGGAAGGCAAGCTGCTGCGCCGAGCCGTGCAGGCGGACCGCTTTTCGTCGATCATCCTCTACGGACCGCCCGGTGTGGGCAAAACCACGCTGGCGCACATCATCAGCCAGGAGACGAAATCGCGCTTCATCACGCTCAGCGGCGTGGAGAGCAGCGTGGCGGACATCCGGCGGGAGGCGGAGCACGCGCAGCAGCACCTGCGGCTGTATGAAAAGACCACGATCCTCTTCGTGGATGAGATCCACCGCTTCAACAAGGCGCAGCAGGACGTGCTGCTGCCGCATCTGGAGCGCGGCACCGTGCGCTTCATTGGTGCCACGACGCACAATCCCTTCTTTTACGTCAACAGCCCGCTGGTGAGCCGTTCGCAGGTCTTCCAGCTCGAACCACTCGGCATCGCCGACCTCGAAGGCCTCATCGACCGCGCTTTGACCGACTCGGAGCGAGGCCTTGCTGCGCAAAACGTGCGCATCGATGCCGATGCCCGCCTTCATCTAGCCACCGTGGCGGATGGCGATGCGCGGCGCTGCCTGAATGCGCTGGAGCTGGCCGTGCTCACCACCTCGCCGGATGCGAAAGGCGAGATTGTCATCACTCTCGCCGCGGCGGAAGAGAGCATGCAGCAGAAGACCGTCGTCTATGATGGCGATGGCGACGCGCATTACGACACGATCAGCGCCTTCATCAAAAGCATGCGTGCCAGCGATCCCGATGCCACGCTCTACTGGCTGGCGAAGATGCTGCACGCCGGCGAGGACATCCGCTTCATCGCCCGGCGCATCGTCATCGCCGCCAGCGAGGACGTGGGCATGGCGGACAGCAACGCGCTGCGTGTCGCCGTGGCCGCGCAGCAGGCTGTCGAGGCCATCGGCATGCCAGAGGCGCGGATCATCCTGGCCCACGCCGCCGTTTACAATGCCACCGCGCCGAAGAGCAATCGCGCTTACATGGGCATCGACGCCGCGCTGAAGGACATCCGCGAAGGACGCACGCTACCCGTGCCTCGACACCTGCGCGATGGTCATTACAAAGGCGCAAAGCAGTTCGGCAATGGCGAGGGCTATCTTTACCCGCACGACTACGAGGGCGGCTTTGTTCCGCAGCGCTGCCTGGAGGGCGGCAGCATCTACTACGAGCCCACCAGCAACGGCCTCGAAGCCCGCATCAAGGAGCGCCTCGACCACTGGCGCTCCCAATGGGAGGCCGCGGCTACTTCTTCGCCGGAGTCCAGCCGTCCTTCAGCGTGACCGTGCGGTTGAAAACTGGCGCACCAGGCTTCGAATCGACCGGATCGGCGTAGAAGTAGGCGACACGCTCAAACTGCCAGTGGGAGCCGGGAGCAGCGTCTTTGAGGCTGGGTTCGAGTTTGGCGTGGGTGAGCACTTCGAGCGCCGCGGGATTCAAGAACTGCGTGAAGTCGCCATCTTCACCAGCATCAGCATCGGGTGTCTCGACGGTGAAAAGACGGTCGTAGAGGCGCACGGGAGCGTCGATGGCATGACGGGCGCTGACCCAGTGGATGATACCTTTGGGCTTCGGTCGGCCTTCAGGCTTCACGCCATGGCGTGTGGCCTCGTCGTAGGTGCAGCGAAGCTCGGTGATGTTTCCGGCGGCATCTTTGACGACCTCTTTGCAGATGATGCAGAAGGCAAATTTCAGGCGCACCTCGCCACCGGGCTTCAGACGGTGGAAGCCATCGACAGGCACTTCCATGAAGTCATCGGCGTCGATGTAGAGCTCGCGGCACAGCGGCACCTGCCTTGTGCCTGCGGTGGGATCTTCGGGGTGATTGGCGGCTTCGAAATACTCCACCTTGTCCTCGGGGTAGTTTTCGATCACCACTTTGATCGGACGCAGCACGCCGTAGGCACGGCGGGCGACCTTGTTGAGGTCCTCGCGGATGGCGTGCTCGAGCAAGGCGATCTCGGTGAGGGAGTTGAACTTCGTGAGGCCGATGGTTTTGCAGAAGCTGCGGATGGCCGCGGGCGTGATGCCACGGCGGCGCATGCCGCTGATGGTGGGCATGCGTGGATCGTCCCAGCCGCTCACGAGACCTTCTTTGACGAGGCGGAGCAGCTTGCGCTTGCTCATGACCGTGTAGCTGAGGTTCAGGCGGGCAAACTCACGCTGATACGGCTGGCCGGGCAGGCCATCGACGTTATTGATGAGCCACTCGTAAAGCGGGCGATGCACCTCGAACTCGAGCGTGCAGAGGCTGTGCGTGATGCTTTCGAGCGCATCGCTGAGCGGATGCGCATAATCATACATCGGGTAGATGCACCAGGCATCGCCAGTGCGGTGGTGATGGGCATGCAGGATGCGGTAAAGGGCCGGATCACGCAGGTGCATGTTCTGCGAGGCCATGTCGATCTTCGCACGCAGGACCTTCTCGCCTTCTTTGAACTCGCCCTTCCGCATGCGGCGGAAGAGGTCGAGGTTTTCCTCCGGTGTGCGGTCGGCGTAAACGCTGCGTGTGCCGGGCGTGGTGAGCGTGCCGCGATTCAGGCGCATCTCCTCCTGCGACTGGTCATCGACATAGGCGAGGCCTTTGCTGATGAGCTGCTCGGCGAAGAGGTAGAGCTTCTCAAAGTAGTCGCTGGCGAAGAACATGTGCTCGCCCCAATCGAAGCCGAGCCACTTCACGTCCGCCTTGATGCTCTCGACGTATTCGACTTCCTCCTTGGTGGGATTGGTATCGTCAAAACGCAGGTGGCAGCGGGCGTTCGGCGCATGCTCCTGGGCGAGGCCGAAATTCAGGCAGATGCTCTTCGCGTGGCCGATGTGTAGGTAGCCATTCGGCTCCGGGGGGAAACGGGTGACGATCTGGCCGCCGTTGCGTCCTTCCGCCAGATCGGCGGCGATCATTTCGCGGATGAAATCGAGAGAAGCGGGGGCGTTGGAGGCAGGTTCGGACATGGAGGGGCGGAGTTTGGGCGCAAACGAGGAAGTTTAAAGTTCCAAGTTTCAGGTTTCACGGGGATGATGCTCCCGGTGCTATCTGTAGGTTTGAAAGATTGCATGAACATTTCCCACAGATTCGGGGAGGCCCACAGATTGATTTCAGAAAGAATCTGCGGGCATCCCTGAATCTGTGGGAAATCAAAGCTCCTGATGACGCACAGCATAGCTCATGTCTCGCCGCGACGGAGTCGAACAAGCAGTGACACCGCGCCCACAAAGCGCTTTTGTTCATGGTCAGCCGGAGGGCCAAATGCTTTCGACAGCCGGTCGAAGGCCGCAGAGGGTTTCCTGTCTCGGCTGAACGCCGTGCAACGTTTGGAGATGCTCGCTTTCATGAGTTCGATTCTACTTTGCTGGCTTTAACCGGCAAGCTGCCGCTCCTGGACCGGCGTTTCCGCCGCTCATTCCAAGCCCCGAGCAGCCAAGAAGCCGCGAAAAGCCCGGCGAAGATGGCGAGGACGCCACCGACATGCTGCGTGGGGCCGATGAGATGCTGCAAGGGCTGCTTGGGCAGCGGAATCGAGTGGATCAGCATCAAGTGGGCGACGTAAAGCAGGAGCGATTCACGTCCGGCGAGTCGCAGCCAGCCGGTGAAGCGGCTCACGAGGCCCGCCATGCTCGCGACGACGACCGCCGCCATCATCACCCAGCCGAGACGTTCCAAAAAGAACGCTGGCAGGCCATCCTGCCACGGAAGCCTGGAAAGGCCCCAAGCCAATGTGACCCCGGCGAGCATCACGCCCGCTGCCAAGCGATTCAGTTGCCCGTCCCACGCTCGCCTAGTGATGAAGCCTGCGAGCCCAAAACCAACCCACGGAAACAAGGCAAACTGCGAGCCATTGAGGCGGTTGAAATACTGATCGAGCACCAAAACGCCCGTTTGCCATTCGCGGGCTGATTTTTCCAAACCGACAAAAAACAGCATCAAGACCAGCGCGGCTACTTCCCTGCCCTTCCCCAGCTTTTCCACGGCCAGCAGGATCAAGCCGGAGACCGCCAGGCAATGCAGCACATCCACCGTGGCCACCGCATGCATGGCTTGAGCATCAAACAGGTGATCCCACGGCACATGCATGAGGTAGCCGATGAGCCACACGAGCAGCAGGCGCTTGGCCACCGGCCAGGCGGGCTTGGTTTTGTGCATCGTCACATGCGCCCGTGCATAGCCAGCGATCCAAAAGAACGCCGGGGCGATCAGCCCGTGATACGAGGTCATGGTCACAAACCATGCGGAGGCCTTCAACTCGGCGGTGAGGAAGGTGTTCGCCGCATGCGTCCACACCATGCCGAGCACGGCCAGACCTCGAAAGAGATCGAGCCATTCGAGGCGCTGAGTAGTGGGCGGCACGCGGCGAGCATGTCACAAACTCCATCGCATGCAAAAGATGCCACCGCGCCGGACGTAGAAGTCTCATGCTTCAAACCCGCCGCTCCATCCTCAACCGCTCCGCCTACGGCATCGGCGGCATTGCTTTGGCCACGCTGCTCCAGGAGCAGGGCCTGCTGGCCACCTCGGATCGTGCGACGGCCCCGCACTACGATCTCAAGCCGAAGCAGCCGCATGGATTTGGACAAGCGAAGGCAATGATCTCCATGTTCATGCAGGGCGGGCCGAGCCACATGGACCTCTTTGACCCGAAGCCCGAACTCACTCGGCTCGACGGCAAGGAATTCCCCGGCGAGGTCAAATATGACGATGCCGCAGGCGCCAGCCGCGAGGTCATGGGACCGCCGTGGAAGTTCAAAAAGCACGGCCAATGCGGCATGGATGTGAGCGAGTTGCTGCCCCACTTCTCGCGCATCGTGGATGATGTGACGCTCATCCGCTCGATGCACACCGGCGTGAACAATCACGGCCAGAGCATTTACGCCCTCATGAACGGCCAGGTCACCGGCGGGCGGCCCACACTCGGCTCGTGGATCACCTACGGCCTCGGCAGCGAGAATCAGGATCTGCCCGCTTATGTGGCGCTCACTGATCCGCGAGGCGTTCCCGTGCTCGGCGTGGACAACTGGAGCAACGGCTGGCTTCCGAGCCTCTTCCAAGGCACCGTCATCCGACCCAAAGAGCCGCGCATTCCGAATCTCGACGCTCCTTTGAGCCTCAAAGGCGATGCGCAGGCCCGCTACCTCAACTTCGTCCAGCGCCTGAATCGCGAACACCTCGAAGCTCGTCCCGGCGAGGCCGATCTGGAGGCTCGCATCCAATCCTTTGAACTGGCCGCCCGCATGCAAACAGCGGCCAAAGAGGCACTCGACATCTCTCAAGAAAGCGCCGCCACGAAGAAGCTCTACGGCCTCGACAATCCCGCTGCGGCGGAGTTTGGCACGCGCTGCCTCATCGCCCGTCGCCTCGTCGAGCGTGGCGTGCGTTTTGTGTCGCTCTTCACCGGCAATCAAACCTGGGATCACCACTCCAGCATCCTCACCGGCCTGCCCGCCGCCTGTTTGTATGTCGATCAAGGTGCCGCCGCACTCGTCACCGATCTCAAACAACGCGGCCTACTCGATACCACCGTCGTTCACTGGGGCGGTGAGATGGGTCGCCTGCCGGTCATTCAAAATCGTGCTGGAGCGAAGGACCGCAAAACCGTGGGCCGCGATCACAACACCTACGGCTTCAGCATGTGGGTGGCCGGCGGCGGCTTCAAAGCCGGTCACATGCACGGCGAGACCGACGAGTTCGGCCACCACGCCGTCAAAGACGTGGTGAACCACTACGACTACCACGCCACGCTGCTACACCTCTTCGGACTCGATCCCAAGAAGCTCAGCTACAAGCGCAACGGCACCGATCAGGTGCTCGTCGAGAACGCCAAGGCTCGTGTCGTCTCCGAAATCCTGGCCTGAGCAGCGCCGCACCGC
>JBJONJ010000269.1:0-6569 GCA_046051905.1 Verrucomicrobiota bacterium | reverse complement strand
CCGTCTAGCGCCAGGCGGTCCTGCTCGTCGGTGTTGAAGCCGAGATAAACGAAGTCACGCAGGAAGCGGCCGCATTGCGAAGCGCCAAACGCGTAGGCGTGCTTCACCTTCGCGGGCGAGGTGGGATCGTGCTTCAACCACGCCACCGCATCGCGAATGGCCGCGTAACCGAGTCCCGCGACCGGCGGAGCCTCCGCGAGATAAAACACCTCGTAGGTCTTCCCAGGCTCAAAACCGCCCGCAAGGCGCAAACGACCGCTTTGCAGGCTCCATTTCGCTCTCGGCACCTCTTGGCCAGCCGGATAGGCGGCTTCGTCACGAACGATCAGCCGACTTTCTTTGCCCTCGATATCCACCGGCGGGTAGTCGGCGAGGTCAGTCAGCTCCTTTTCCTCCATCACCTTGTCCGGCGAGAACAATGCGCTCACCACGCCGCGGATGGCGCTGCCGTCCTTGGTGCGTGCGCGGGGCACTTCGAGCCGCATCTGATCCTTCTTCGCCGGCACATCGAATTCCCAGCCGACATTCAGCATCGTGAAACCCTGCTCCATCATGGAAGTCGTCAGGCTCGCCTTTCCACCGCGATTCGGGATCTCCACCCACGCCGCAGCATTGCTGCGGGCGTCATCTTTTGGCTTCCACAGCCTCAGATCGGCTACAAAGCGGACTTTGCCCGCCGCATTCACCGGCGCGAGATCCACATCCGCGATGATCGCATTTTGCGGGAGCTTCGGGTCGATCTCGAAGTGCAGTTTGCCGGTGAGCTGCTCGTAGCCTGCTTTGCCGATGTCAGAGCGATCTGTGATGTCCACCCGCACGACAGCGGCGTGGGCGGTGACTGAGACGAGGCAGATGAGAAGGCGCGAGAGGAATGGCATTGAGGTAATACGCCGTTGGGCGCGGGGCTTCGCAACGATTCGGGTCGGTGTGAGTATGGAGCTAAACCAGCCCCACATGCTTCAGCGCCTCCACGGGCGGGCCGTCGAAGGTGGCGCTGGGCATGTTGCCGACGTAGCCGAGGGCTTTGGAGCCTTCGGGGGTGGTGAAGTAGCCGCCGGCGGTGAGGTCGCGGAAGCGCTTGAAGAAGGTAGCGGCCTTTTTGAGGTCGGGCTTCGGTTTGAGGCTGGCGATGTCGTCGCAGATCAGGGTCTGCTGATCGTTAGCGAGATCGGCAAAGAGCTTCTGAAAGCGGCGCTGTGATTCAGCGTCGATCCAGGTGAGGCCATTGAGGATCGTGGCGCGATCACCAGCTTGCGCGGGATAGGGCGAGCTGATCCATTCGTCGATGAAGTCCGGCACGCCGAGGGCGGAGGCGCTGGGCGAGGTGCCTTCGGCGGGGATGATGACATCGCACAAGGCATGCGTGGTGCGTCGCTGCGGCTCGGTGAGGGTGAGTGGCCACACCTCGCCGGGCTGGTAGATTTTTACCATGCTCGGATCGGGGCCGTAGCCCTTCGCGGTGATCGCGGGATCGGCGGCGAGAAGCTGCACCTCACGCGTGGCGAGCGCTGCGGTGGCACCGAGCATCCACTGGATGGACGCGCGACGGCTGATGCGGGGGAGGGAATCGGGCGCGGGCATCAGATGTTCTGGCGTTTGAGTTCAGCGATGAGGTGATCCGCCATGCGCCAGGCGAGCGCCATG
Organism: Verrucomicrobiota bacterium; assembly: GCA_046051905.1. GTDB lineage: Bacteria > Verrucomicrobiota > Verrucomicrobiia > Verrucomicrobiales > Verrucomicrobiaceae > Prosthecobacter. Next base: position 4,925 of record JBJONJ010000269.1, on the reverse strand, counting down.
ATGGTGAGCGTGGGATTTTTATCGGCGGTGCTGGCGAAGGGGGCGCCATCGGCGAGGAAGAGGTTCTTCACGTCCCAGGTCTGGCTCCAGGCGTTCGTCACCGAGGTCGTCGCGTCCGCGCCCATGATCGCACCGCCGACTTCGTGGATGACGGTGCCGCCGGGCTTGATGGCCTTGGCGGGATCGGACTCGGCTTTCGCGGAGATTTTGCCGCCGAGCGTCTCCAGAAGCTCGCGGATGCGCATTTGCTGATGGCGCACCTGATTGAGTTCAAACTCCGACCACTTCCAATGAAAGCGCAGCACGGGGATGCCCCACTGGTCTTTCACCTCCGGGTCCAGCTCGGCGTAGCAATTGTCATTCGGCAGCATGGTGCCCTGTGCACCAAAACCGAGCTGGCAGCCGTAGAAGCGCCGGGCCTCCTCCAGGAGTTTTTTGCCAAACAACACGCTCGTGCTGCCGGCGCGGCTCTCGATGCCGTTCACGACATTGATGGATGGCATCTGGCGGCCGGTGGTGAACTCCAAATGATAGCCGCCGGGGAAGCCCAGCTCGGCTTTGCGGTTCTGATCATGCAGCGTCCACGGCACATAGGCATGCGGACCTCCCGCGCCGTCCTCATTGTGCACCGGCATGCCTTCAAAGGCGGGAATGTGCGCACTGAGACTGCTGGAAACGGAATCCGTGATGTATTTGCCCACCTTGCCGCTCGAGTTCGCGAGCCCATCGGGAAAGAGGTTCGACTTCGAGTTCAGCAGCAGGCGCACCGACTCCTGCGAACTGGCCGCCAGCACCACGACGCGGCCTTTGGCATGGCCTTCGCGACCCGTGGTCTTGTCGATGAAGGTGACGCCGGTGGCCTTGCCTTCTTTGTTGATCGTCACCTCGCGTGCCATCGCATTCGGGAGGATGTCGAGGTTGCCGGTCGCCAGCGCGGGACGCAGATGCACGGTCTGCGAATCGTAGTTCGCACGAATGGCGCAGCCACGATGGCAATCCGTGGCCCAGAAGCACGGCGCACGCGTGCGCATCGACTCGGCGAGGATGCCCTGCGCCTTCGCATTGCCCGGATGCAGTTTCGCGGGGATCGTTTCGGCATCCTGCGGCTTCGTCAGCACGGCGCGATGGATCGACACAATGTGCGTCCCCACCTTCTTCCCATGCTTTTGCGCATACAGCTCGCCCACCCGCAGCTTCGGCGCGGGCAGCAGCACGCCGGGCGAAGAATCGGGCGAGTTCTCCAGGCCTTCATTGGTGCCGAAGACGCCGACGAGCATCTCCACCTTGTCATAATAAGGTGCGAGATCGTCGTAGCTGATCGGCCAGTCAAAGCCGAGGCCCCAACGCGTGCGCGGTTTGAAGTCGAGTGGCCCATTCCGCAGCGAGATGCGGCCCCAGTGGTTCGTGCGGCCACCCATCATGCGCTGTCGCCACCATTTGAACTGGTGCCCCGTCTCCGCGTGCGCGTTCGTGTAAGGCTCGCCCGGAATCTCCCAGCCGCTGTGGATCGAGCAATCGTGAAAGCCGTATTGCTTGTCCGGTGTCTTTTCACCCCTCAGCGGCGCCTGGCTCGGCCACTGCAGCATCGCCACCTCCGTCTGCACATCAAACGAGCGACCCGCCTCCATCACCAGCACCTTCACGCCTTCCATCGTCAGCGTATAGGCCGTCTGCCCGCCGCCCGCGCCGGAGCCGACGATGACGACATCGTATTCCTTTTGCAGTTGGTCGGCGGTGATGACGGGCATGATGGCAAGGCTTTGAATTCACCGACGCTGTATCACCCCCGCACGTTGGAAAGCCGCCGCGAGGTTTTTGTAGCACGTCTTCGTCGCTGCGATGGCGTCGTAGCCTTTCGCTTTCCAGATCTGGCTGCTCACCTCGCAGCAAAAATTTCCCGTGTAACCACCGGCAACGAACGCCTTGATGATTTCCGCATGGTCAAACCCGCCGCCCTCGCCGGTGAGGGCGAAGACCGCCTTGCCGTCCTTCATCACCACGTCCTTCGATGCGACATAAACCGTCCAAGGCAGGCTCTGCGCCACCGTGTTGGCGATGGTCATCTGTGGCTCGCGGTGATGAAAGTGGCTGTAGTCGTAAATCATGCGCAACTGCTTCGGCTCGCCGAGTTGCTTGAAGAGCCAGATCGCATCCTCGGGCCGGCTCATGGCCTGCATGCGGTGCGGTTTGATGACCAGGGTGAACTTCATCTCCTCCGCCACCTTCACCCAATCGGCGAATCGGTCACGAAAGAGCATCTTCGACGTCTCCCAATCCTTTCCCGCAAGAACGGTCTGGATCAGCAGCGGCTGCTCAGGTGCCACATCATGCCCCAGTTCGGCCATTCGCTTGAGCGAGTCTGTTTGCTTCGCATGCACCGCATTGTCCGCATTGGGATGCAGATCCGCCATCAGCGCACAAAGCCTCAGTTTTTGATCCAGTAGCAGCTTTTGAATGCCAGCACGCCGTTCTTTGGAAACCAGCAGCGGATCGCCTGTGAAGCCCTCGAAGGCCGTGATCTCGACACAATCATAGCCCGTCTCCGCCATCAGCTTGATTGCTGACTCCAGATCCATCGACTGCAGGCCATACGTGCTGATCCCGAGTCCGCACGCCACGGGTCCCTTCGCTGCGTGTGAGGTCATCACCGCCGTGGTCGAGAAGGCGGCGTGCTTGAGGAAGGTGCGTCGGTTCATGAGGGGCATCGGGTGATCCTGAAGAACGCCACCCGAACCGTCAATCTCACCGTCGAGATTTGACCGTGTAGCTGTGCTCCACCGCGCCGTTTTCGAGATCAGCACGCGTCACGCCGGGCACGATGCTGCGCACGTAGTCCACTTTCGCCTCATTTGCCTCCACGGTGACGCGCACATGGCCGCTGCTGCCGAGAATGACGCCACTGTAGCCATATTCCTCTGCGCTGCGGGTGCCGCCGCTCGGATGACCGGGCTGGGGCACGTCCTGGTAGATGATGCCATCGAGCTCCTCTTTGACGAAAAGATGGTCGTGACCGTGGAAGACGATGTTCACGCCGTGTTTCACGAAAAGCTGATGCAGCGGCATTTCCCAGCCAGGACGGTTCTGTTTGAAGCCCTCGCTGCCATCCGCGTTTTTGCCGCCCCATTCCATGTAGGTCGCAGGTTTGGCTCCGCCGCGCACATCGCGGCCCAGACCGCCGACGACGTGATGGATGAACACAAAACGCATCGCTGCCTTGCTGCTCGCAAGCGTTTGAGCAAGCCAGCGATACTGCGTCTCGCCGAGCGTCATTTCCCAACCGGACGCTCCTCGCCGCATGGTGGACCAAAACGGATCGAGGCCGATGAACAGCGCATTTCCCCACTCAAAGGCGAAGTAGCTGTGCTTGTCGTTTCCATCGGTGGGATTCGGAAAGTAGGTGTGACGCATACCGAGCGACCAATCCGACATCTCCGGGTCACTGCCGCGTTCGCCATCGTGATTCCCCAGCACCATGAAAATGGGCACGCTGTGCGCGATGCGGCCCATGTAGTAGCGCTGAGCCTTGTATTGCGACTCCGAGCGACGGAAGAACTGCCCAAACTTGTCCACCATCGTCGTGTCACCGAGGTCGACCATGAAGTCCGGCTTGTCCGCAAGCATGTTCGCCAACGATTGCTGGTAAACACGCACGTCCGTGTTGTTGTCGAGATGCGAGTCCGCCTGCATGACAAAGCGAAAGCTCGATCCGGCCTTCCGCTGGGTGTGAAAGCTACGCATCACATCCTGCACCGCCTCGCCACCCGCGCGGCGATAGGTCAGGCGGTAGTTGTAGGCCGTGTCGGGCTTCAAACCGCCCAGCACGATGTTTTGAGGCTCGCCTGCCTTCAGCTTCAGCGCTGGCGTCTTCAATCCATCACCATACTCGATCAAGGCATCCATCTCCTCCCACGCGAGCACACTGACCGTCACGGACTCCGCGCCCGGTCTGCAAAGCCACACATTGAACAGATACGGCGGCACTACCGCTGGCTCGACCTGCCCTCCTTGGCCTGCGCCGCCTTTGCCTCCACCCTTCGGTTTTTCTTCCGGCGCAGCGGCGATCAGCAACAAGGCGAGCGCGCTGAATCCAAAGGATACGAAAATCGGTTTCATGGCTTTTTGCCTCCTTTCTTCCCACCTTTGCCGCCGCCCTTCCTTGCGGGCTCCTTGCTCGGATCGTAGTTCGGATTCGGTTTCGGCATTTCGGCTCTTACTTCGCTCAAGTAGTCCGCGAGCTGCTTCGAGAGCTTGGCGGTGAGTTCGGGTTGTTTGGAGGCGAGGTTCTTCGTCTCGCCGATGTCAGCTTGGAGGTCGAAGAGTTGGTTTTCGCCCGTTTCGTAGAAGTGGATGAGCTTCATTGTGCCGCTGAGGATCGCGGAGTGCGGGGAGTCGCCTTGATAATGCGGAAAATGGAAGACCAGCGGCTCGCGGGGCCGTTTCACGGGATCGGATGAACCGCTGAGCAGATGGGTGATGTCGCCGCCTTCGAGTTGCGTTGGCATCTGTGCCTTCACGCCGGCCCAACGGCAGAAGGTCGGGAAGCAATCATAGCCGACGACTCGCTGATGGCACCACGAGCCTGCCGCGATGCCGGGTCCGCGAATGATCAGTGGCACGCGGATGCCGCCCTCCCACACATCGCCCTTGCCGCCGTTTAGGGTGCGGCGGTTCGAGCCGCCGTTGTCGGACATGTAGATGACGAGGGTGTTCTTGGAAAGGCCCATGGCATCCAGCTCGGCCAGCAACTCGCCCACACCGCGATCCAGATCCTCTGCGATGGCTGCGCGACCGACTTCCTTGTCGTCTCTGCCGCCGGCGAGCTTCCGGTATTTCTCCACCAGCGCGGGAGTGGCGTTTTCAGGATAATGCAACGCATTGTAGCTCATCTGGATGAAGAACGGCTTCCTAGCCGCTTGGCTCTTCTT
>JBJONJ010000268.1:0-3569 GCA_046051905.1 Verrucomicrobiota bacterium | reverse complement strand
GCACCGAGCTGGACTACACCGAGCAGACCTCCTGGCTGCTCTTCCTGAAATACCTCGACGGACTGGAGCAGGACAAGGCCACCGAGGCCTTGCTCGAGGGAAGAAAACACACCTACATTCTGGATAAGCCGTTTCGCTGGGAAGTCTGGGCTGCACCCAGGAAAAAGGACGGCAGCCTCGACCACGATGCCGCGCTCACCGGCGATGACCTGCGCGAGTTCGTGGATCGGAAGCTCTTCCCCTACCTGCACGGCTTCAAGCAGAAGGCCGCCGGCCCGAACACCCTCGAATACAAGATCGGCGAGATCTTTGGCGAGCTGAAAAACAAGATCACCAGCGGCTACAACCTCCGCGAGATCATCGACCACGTGGACGAGCTGCGCTTCCGCTCCCAGAGCGAGAAGCATGAGCTCAGCGCCCTCTACGAGGAAAAGATCAAGCGCATGGGCAATGCCGGGCGCAACGGCGGCGAATACTACACCCCGCGCCCGCTCATCCGCGCCATGATCCGCGTCCTCGCGCCAAAGCTGGGCGAGACCATCTACGACGGTGCCTGCGGCAGCGCCGGGTTCCTCTGCGAGGCCGTGGATTACCTCCGCCGCGAGCATCCGCAGCGCAGCGTCGCCCAGGACCAGGCCCTGCAGGAGCGCACTCTCTACGGGAAGGAGAAAAAGTCCCTCGCCTACGTCATCGGCATCATGAACCTCATCCTGCACGGGATCGAGGCGCCGAACCTCATCCACACGAACACGCTCACGGAAAACCTCGCCGACATCCAGGAAAAGGACCGCTACGACATCGTGCTGGCGAATCCGCCTTTCGGCGGCAAGGAGCGGCCGGAGGTGCAGCAAAACTTCCCCATCCGCACCGGCGAGACGGCCTTTCTCTTCCTTCAGCACTTCATCAAAATCCTCCGCGCCGGTGGTCGCGCCGCCGTGGTCATTAAGAACACCTTCCTCAGCAACACCGACAACGCCTCCGTCAGCCTGCGGCGGCACCTGCTGGAGAGCTGTGATCTGCACACCGTGCTCGACTGCCCCGGCGGCACCTTCCAGGGCGCGGGCGTGAAGACCGTCGTGCTCTTCTTTGAAAAGGGCACGCGGACGCGGAAGGTCTGGTATTACCAGCTCGACCCCGGCCGGAACATGGGGAAGACCAACCCGCTCAACGATGCCGACCTCAGCGACTTCATTGAGCGGCAGCGGCACTTCGAGGACTCGGCGAAAAGCTGGAGCGTGGATGTCAAAGACATCGACACCACGATTTGGGACCTCTCCGTGAAAAACCCCAATGGCGGCGGCGAAGTCCAGCACCGGAGCCCGCAGGCCATTCTGGAAGAGATGGCAGCCTTGGATCAGGAGACTTCCACGGTCATGGAGAGCATTCGCACCTTGCTGAAATGAGCCCCATGAGTCTCATGCGACGCATAAGACCCATCCGATCCCATGAGCACGCCCTCCGAAGACGATGAAAGCTTCCTTCCTCCCCAGGGAAACTACGAGGACCTGCTCTCCTTTCAGAAGGCGGAGGTCGTTTATGACCTCACCTTCCGTTTTGCCCACAAATACCTCTCCAAAGGGGACCGCACCATCGACCAGATGATCCAGTCCGCCCGTTCGGGCAAAAAGAACATCCTGGAGGGCAGCAAGGCCTCCAAGACCTCCTCTGAGATGGAGCTGAAGCTCACCAATGTGGCCCGTGCCAGCCTCGAAGAACTGCTGGACGACTATAAAGACTACCTCCGCGCCCGTGACCTGCCTATCTGGGACAAAGAGTCTAAAGAAGCGCAGTATGTCCGCCGCCTGGGGCGCAAAACACCGCAGACCTATGAACTCTACCGCGAGTTCTTCGAGACACGCCCTCCCGAGATCGTGGCCAACATCGCGCTCTGTCTCATCCACCAGACCAACTACCTCGTGGACCAGCAGATCAAGCGCTTGGAAAAAGACTTCCTCAAAAACGGCGGCCTGCGTGAGCGCATGACCCGCGCCCGCTTGGAAGCGCGTGCCCGCCAGCAGGGCCGCCCGCTGCCCAAACCACCGCAGATGCCTGGAAAAAGCCCGCGCCCAGAGGAGGGCTGCTCATGAGATTGGAAACCCATGGGCCAGATGAGCCTCATGCGACTTATGAGCCACAGGTGCCCCATGCGCCCCATTCGACCCATGAGCCCCATCCACAGCCCCCTTTGACCCACCCTTACCCGACCGTGACACCCAGCCCCCCAACAAAACCCTTCCAGTCAAACCTCCCTTCACCCGCCGTGCTCGATGCCGAAAGCGCGGACGTGCTCGGGAACATCAGGGGGATGCTGGGATGAAGGGGTGGGTCAAAAAGCCTCTCGGTGAAGTAACGACTAAAATCGGGAGCGGTGCCACGCCTCTCGGCGGTGAGGCTGCCTACAAAAAGGAAGGCATTGCGCTGTTCCGAAGCCTCAATGTGTATGACGACGGTTTTCGCGAAGAAGGTCTTGCCCGCATCGACGACCAGCAGGCGGCGCGCCTCTCGAATGTGATCGTCGAACCCAATGACGTGCTTCTTAACATCACTGGTGCCTCGGTGGCTCGGTGCTGTGTTGCTCCCGAGGGCTTGTTGCCTGCCCGCGTGAATCAGCATGTGTCGATCATTCGTCCGCGCCCAAAAATCTTGGATTCGGCTTTTCTGCACTACTTGCTGATTGCCCCAGACTGCAAAAAGACCCTGCTGAACACTGGAGAGGAAGGCGGCTCCACCAGGCAGGCCATCACCAAAGCTCAGTTGCAGGATTTCGTGATCGAATTCCCCGAATCACTCGCCGAGCAGCAGCGGATCGTCGGCGTGCTGGACGAGGCGATGGCGGGGATCGCCACCGCCCGCGCCCACGCCGAAACGAACCTCCAAAACGCCCGAGCCCTCTTCGAAAGCCACCTCCACGCCGTCTTCACCCAGCGCGGGCCGGGGTGGGTGGAGACGACGCTGGATCAAGCCACTGGAGGCGTTTTCACCGGCCCCTTCGGCTCTCTGCTTCACAAGCACGACTACATTGAGAACGGGATTCCTCTGGTGAACCCAGCCCACATCACTGACACCGGCATCGAGCCTGACATGAGAAAGACGGTTTCAGATGCCACAGCGAAGCGGCTCGAGAACTACATCATGCGTGCCGGAGACCTGGTGATCGGGCGGCGAGGAGAAATGGGGCGTTGCGCATTGGTAACGGAAGTCGAAGACGGCTGGCTATGCGGAACTGGCAGCTTTTTCATTCGGCCCTCTGACCGCTGCGACATGGGCTATTTGGTCCGCTATCTGCGTTCGGAAGGCTGCCGGAAGCAGTTGGACGCCTTGGCGGGCGGCGCTGTGATGCCAAACCTCAGCAACACCTCGCTTGGTGGGCTTTCACTTTTCCTCCCGCCAGTTCCTGAACAAAAGAAAATCTTGAGTGAGCTCGACGCCCTGTCCGCCGAAACCCAGCGCCTCGCGGCGCTCTACGAGCGGAAGCTGGCGGCGCTGGAGGAGCTGAAGAAGAGCCTGCTGCATCAGGCGTTTGCCGGGGAGCTGTGAGCTGCCTGACGATGTTTCATGCCTAGCAAACA
>JBJONJ010000267.1:0-2977 GCA_046051905.1 Verrucomicrobiota bacterium | reverse complement strand
ACTTTCACGTCTCCGTCAGCGGCATCCTCCCAGTATTCGATGGCGTGGCGGCCGACGATGCAGCCGGAGATTCTGCGACCAACCGCATCACAGCGTTCATATTCAGCGTGGTAGGATGGATAGGAGCGAATGTGCTCCAATTTCTCGCGCATTTGATGCCGGTCACGCTTCTTCATGCCGATCAGGAACTCCATGGCCTCATCAAGAATGAAGAGCCGGTAGTTCATGCGGCCTCGTCTTGGTCATCCAGAGCGTTCAGTCGCTTTTGAGCTTCCTCCCATGGCGTCCAGCGTGAGGAGGTCTTGTCATCCAGCAGGTCTGCTGTTCGCTGAGCCCAATCTGGATCGGTTTCACGGGAGCGGAGATCGATCAGGTAGCTCATGAGCTGCATACGCGCTTCCAGCGGCAGGACGGCGATCTCTTGTTTTAGCGATTCAAGACTCATGTCGGGATTTTGCCATCCGCCGTGGTGAAAGCAACGACCCATTTGAGGCCTGGGCGGTGTCAAAAACCCGCCCCAAACGCAGGGCCATCGCCCATCCTTCGCAGATAAACGAACATTCATTTTCGGCGAGGCCGGGGGTTTAGGCGCGGCGGGCTTTCCACAGCAACGGACACCGATTCGACCCGGCGATCCCGCCTTAACCAACAACCACCGCATCGTCATGAAAACCACACGCCTCATTCACACCGCTTTGCTGCTCGCTGTGAGCAGCGGCTTTGCTCAGCAGCCTCCGATCCCACGCCCGCAGCCGCCGAAGCCGGGGGCGCATAAGCCGGGCTCGAACACTGGCGGTTCCGCCACGGATTTTGATCTGCCAGCAGAATTTCGCAGCGTCGATGGCTCCGCGAACAACACCGCCAATGCCGCCTGGGGTACGCCCGGCCAGGCATTCATCCGTCTCGCTCCCTCGGAATATGCCGATGGAGCCAGTTCGCCCGCCGGTGCCACGAGGCCGAGTGCCCGCGCCGTGAGCAATGCCGTCGTCAAACAGCCCATGCTGCGCCCAAATGCTCGCGGGGCGAGCGACATGCTCTGGCAGTGGGGCCAGTTCATCGACCACGATCTCGATGAAACGATGACCGCCACGCCTGCCGAGGCTTTTCCCATTCTCGTGCCCACCGGCGATCCCTCGTTTGACCCCACGAGCACCGGCACGGCCACCATCCCGCTCTCCCGCTCGATTTACACGATGACTAGCGGCAAACGCGAGCAGACCAACGCCATCACCGCCTACATCGACGCCTCGATGGTCTATGGCTCCGATGCGGCGCGAGCCACCGGCCTGCGTGCTCTGGATGGAACGGGCCGCCTGAAAGTCAGCGAAGGCGATCTGCTGCCCTTCAACACCGCCGGGCTGCCGAACGCACCTCCCGGACCCGTGTTCTACCTCGCCGGAGATGTGCGTGTGAATGAGCAGATCGGTCTCATGGCCATCCAAACGCTCTTCGTTCGCGAGCACAACTACTGGGCCGCTGAATATCAAAAAGCGAACCCCGGCGTGGACGACGAAGAGACGTATCAATTCGCCCGCATGATCGTGGCCGCTGAAATCCAGGCCATCACCTATCGCGAGTTTCTTCCCGTGCTCATCGGCAATGCGCTGCCTGCTTATCGCGGCTACGACGCCACAGTGCATGCCGGCGTCTCGAATGAATTCGCCACCGCCGCCTACCGCCTCGGCCACACGCTGCTCTCGCCGCAGATCCTCCTGCGCAATGCCGACGGCAGCGATGTGGCAGGCACGCCGCTGGCGCTGCGCCATGCCTTCTTCAACCTGCCCGTGTATGCCACCAACGGCATCGATCCCATCCTTCGCGGCCTCGTCTCCCAGCGTGCTCAGGAACTCGATGAATGGCTCGTCGATGACGTGCGTGATTTCCTCTTCGGTGCCCCCGGCAGCGGCGGCTTCGATCTCGCCTCGCTGAACATTCAACGCGGTCGCGATCACGGTCTGCCGAGCTTTGCGAACATGCGCAAAGCCCTCAAGCTGCCTCCCGTCACCCGCTTTGAAGACATCAATCGCGACCGCACCGTGCTCGGCGAGCTTCGCGCCGCTTACACCTTGCCTGCCGATGTCGATCTCTGGGTTGGCGGCCTCGCCGAGGCGGATCGCCCAGGCTCCATGGTGGGCGAGACCTTCACCCGCATCCTCGCCGATCAATTCCGCCGCTGCCGCGATGGCGACCGCTTCTGGTATCAGCATTATCTGCCACGCGGTCTCGTCCGCGTCGTCGAGCAGCAGACGCTCGCCAGCATCATCCGACGCAACACCGGGATCAAAACCGAAATTTCCGATACGGCCTTCCTCGCTCCTCCCCCTCGCCGGGGACGCTGATCGGGTTCATGCAGTAGCCAAGTTGCCCATGCCGGGCGCTGGACGGACGTCCAGTGCCCGGTTTTCCCTGTCCAAGTGCTTCCTTGTTTGCCAAATCCGTCCCGTCGGACTATTAAACGACCCCTTTTCGAGTTACGCTCGCCCAAAAACTCATGACTTCCGGTTCACTAGATGCCCTTCGCCGCACCGCCGCCATGATCGCCTTGGCGGGTGTCGTGCTGGCCCCAATCCAGCCCGTCAGGTCGGAAGAGGAGAAGAAAGGCTTCTTCTCGAAAATCTTCGGCAGCGGCGGTTCCGAGCAAAAACCGGCTGAAAAGCCTGCGGTGCCGCAAACCGAGTCGAAGCCCAAATCGACGACCACCAGCAAATCTAAATCCACCGCCTCCAAGCCCAAGTCCGAACCGGCCAAAAAGACCGAGACCAAGCCGGTGGTAACCGAAAAGAAGGCTGAGAAGCCGAAGCAGACGCCCAAAGTCGAGGTCAAGCCCTCCACCACGCCCGCGCTAGCGCCCAAGGCGGCGGTGACCAGCAACGTGAAGAGCGAGATGAAGCCCTCCGCCAGCAATCCCTGGCACGTCATCGACGTGGGCGGCCGCGATTACATCACGCTGGAGAGCATCCGGAACTTCTACAATCCG
>JBJONJ010000266.1:0-4572 GCA_046051905.1 Verrucomicrobiota bacterium | reverse complement strand
TCGTGAGGTGCTGCTCATAGTCTTTCGCCAACTCGGGCACACGGGCATCGGACTCGCCCTGCATCCAGAGGAGGGCAGCGGGTTTGACGCCACCGTCGGGAAAAGCCTTCTTCCATGCCGCAATGAGCTGCGCGTAGGCGTGGCCGACACGTTGATCGTGGCTGAGCTTCAAGCGGTCGATCCGAGCCTGATCCAGCTCCGGCTGCCAAGCGAGCTGCGACGTGCCGCCATGCGCGGCTTTGAAGAGCACGATCTGGCGTCCAGGCATGGCCCGCGCCAGCGCATGAGCCAGCGTGACCTCCGGGCCGATGCTACCCTTGGCGAGCGCTTGCGTGCGGCCCCAATGGATCAACGTGACGTTCGGGGGCGGCGTGCGCCATTCGGCGGCAAGTTCAGCGGCCTTTCCATAGCCTGCCATGTTCGACTGACCGGAAAGGATGAGCACCAGCGGCAGTTCCGCAGCGTGCAAAAGAGCCAGCTGCGCGAGGAGGAAGGCAGTGAGGAGCGGGAATGTGAAGCGCATGGATTCAGGCCATACAGATACCCGCACACGCCGTCTAATCTTCGAAGGGGCATCCGACTATCTTCACAATGCCCATTACCTTCAGGACAATGACCACCGCCCGCTCAAGCAGGCGCTATCCACGACGGCAGCGATCTTTACCAAGCGGCCTCGCTGGCACTGAGATGCGATTGTCTGAGGCCATAGGTCGTTTCGGTTGGGTTGGTGTGACGAAACCCTTCCAAACGATCCCCGGCGTGAGGTCATCCCACGCCAACCCAGAGTCGTATGACAACGGTTGCGGCATGGGTCCAGAGTTTGCCGGAAATGCCCTCGGTTTGGCAATGCTTTTTTCGCGGGAAGATCGCTTACGAAGGTAAAAATTGTGACAGGGGTGCAAATGTGCTTCACGTTGCGGTATGCCCAACTTCCGACTGCAAAGCCTGCTCAAGGACGACAACAACCAACTCCAGGTGGACGATGCCGCCCGCATCATCGGTAGCTGGAAGACACTCAGCAAACAAGGCCTCAACACCGACCTCGCCCTGGACCCCAATCTCATGAAGCGCCGTCGCCTTCTGTCAGGTCATCGAGCAGTCATCATTCTGGACAAAAGCAAAGCTCTCAAGAGCCGCCGCATGACCTACCCTCTTCTACCAACTGAGGAACTTGCCTTTTCGCTTTGAAGGGCGTCCCTTTAGTCTAAGAACTCCGATCTTGAATCCAGACCTGCCTACTTTTGTTGATTTCTTTGCCGGTAGCGGACTCGTCACCGAAGGTGCGAAACGCTTCTGCAAACCAGTGTGGTCGAATGATATTTGTTCCAAGAAAGCCGCAATCTATACCGCCAACCACGGCGATGATCATTTCCATTTGGGTTCAATAGAGCAGGTCTGCGGCGTTGCGATCCCGTCAGGGGATATTGTGTGGGCTAGCTTCCCATGCCAGGACCTCTCCTTGGCTGGAAAGATGGGCGGGCTAGCAGCTTCTCGCAGCGGGCTTTTTTGGGAGTGGATACGGGTCATTGATGAGATGCCAAAGAAACCGCGTGTTTTAGCGATTGAGAACGTCGTTGGGTTGCTCTCAGGAAATGGAGGCGAGGATTTCCGCTTGGTTTATCAGGCGCTTCGTGACCGTTCATACAAGGTGGGGCCGATGTTACTTGATGCCCGTATGTGGGTGCCACAGTCACGTCCAAGAGTCTTTATCGTGGCAGTTCAAGACGAAATCGACACCAGTCCTTTCGAGGATAACGGCCCGAACTGGTTACACCCGGAGCCTATTCTCAAAGCGACTGCGATCTTGAGTGACGTCGTTTTCTGGTCCATGCGCCTGCCAACGAACAGGCCCAAAACTCTCACGGACATTATCGATTGGGATGCTCCCGTTTTCGAGAATGAGCGAGCGAATGCATTGTTTTCATTGGTGGCACCGAAACATCAGGAACTGCTGAATCGCCTACCAGCCAATCGTCGTGCGGTATTTCCGGGCTACCGTCGCACCCGCAATGGGAAGCAAGTGCTTGAACTCCGCTTTGACGATCTGTCTGGTTGTCTTCGCACTGCTGAAGGTGGCAGCAGTTGTCAGTTTCTTCTCCTGCACGACTCAGGCAAATGGACTGCAAGACTGATCACTTCACGAGAAGCTGCTCGTCTCATGGGAGCACCAGAGACCTACCAACTCTCAAGTTCATACAACGAATCCTATAACGCCATGGGGGACGCCGTGGTGGTTCCTGTGGCCGCCCACCTTTTCGAGACCCTTCTGGCCCCTCTTGCAAGCCAACGGGCGACAGCACCAAGGAGAAAAGTCCCGAGGCTTCAGAAGCTCTTGTTGTGACTTATAGTCCGTGGACTCGAAGGCATCGTCCGTGGGACAGTCGCCCTTAAATGGACGAATCCCAATTGCTGCAAAATTTTGGAGATCGAGTGAGAGCCTTGCGGCTCGATCTTGGGGTATCCCAGGAAAAACTGGCTTTGGACTGTGGATTGGACCGAACCTACATCAGCGGTATTGAGCGCGGCAAACGGAACGTCAGCCTTGTCAACATTCATAGGCTTGCCGACGCATTAGGAGTGCCTGCTTCCAACCTGTTAAAAAAAGGGGGTGGCAAGTGATGGACCTCCACTACCAAGCTGCTTTTGAGTATTATCAGAAGCACATCAACCGCACAGATTTCTTTGAACTACTAAATTCGCATGGTCTAAAGACCAGCGGTTCAGTGCCATCCATCGCGTGGGAACTATTTGGGTCCGTTTTGACCGGTAGGAAAGGCAAGTCTGGCTACGGTGCCGATTTGGAAGGAGTCGAGATCAAGTCGGCCATTGCTGGCAGCTCTTTTGAATACCAGTATCACCTGAACACAGGGCTTGATAAGCTAAAGGAAGACCAGTCAGTGGATCACTTCTTCTGCTCCTACGCTCCCGATTACCAGTCATTCCAAGTCTATTTCATGAGCGGCAAGAAGCTTGCAGCTTACTTCGCGAAGTGGATTCCCGAATACTTGAAGAACTACAACAAAGTCGAAGGTGCAAAATCGTTGGAGGCTGGTGCTAGGCGTCAGAGATTCCGGCGCTCAGTGCCTTACGGCTGGGTCGCTAACAATGGTCGTTTAGTGATGAAAGTTGAAGGCGGGCAGATGTTGTTCCCAGAATGATCGAAGTCGCATTGTGATCGCATTTCTTCAAACCCATCTCCGCACTTAAACCGGAACACGTCCGCGTGGAGAAGATGAACTTCGCCAAAACCCGTGACCCCGAGACGGACAAGTCCATTAACGATAAGATCACCGTCTTCTACAACGCCCACCTCAACCTCGCCCACATGCATAATCGCGACGCCTGCCAGGGCTGTGCCGAGCGACTGCACGGAGCCGCTTACTGAGCGCACCTCCCATTGATGCCACGCTCGCGAGCCAGCGTGGACTTTGCTCTAACCCATCGCTTCCCGGAGTGCCTGCAAGCGCCTCGGCGGACAGCCTGCCAAGCTGATTTGAGAGGTGTGAAGCGCATGGATTGGGGGAGTCTTGGAATCATGGGCGCGGTAGGAACGGGCGCAGGCTTCTCCGCCTTCGTTTGTCGGGCGTCGTGGCTAGCCGCTCACGCCAGGATCTCCCGCACCACTTCGCCATAAACATCGGTGAGGCGGAAATCGCGGCCGAGGTGGCGCCAGGTGAGGCGTTCGTGATCGAGGCCGAGCAGGTGCAGGATGGTGGCGTGGAGATCGTGAAGGTGGACCTTGCCGGAGACGGAGCGGAAGCCGAACTCATCCGTCTCGCCATGCATGAGGCCGCCGCGCACACCGCCGCCGGCCATCCAGGCGCAGAAGCTCTCGGGCTGATGCTCGCGGCCATGTTTTTCGATAGGCGCGGTGCGGCTGAGGTCCTGGCTCCAAGGGGTGCGGCCAAACTCGCCGCTCCAGACCACGAGTGTGTCCTCCAGCAGGCCGCGCGATTTCAAATCGCGGATCAAACCGGCGCACGGGAGGTCGCTGGCGGCGCAGCTTTTCGGCAGAGCGCCGCGAATGTCGCCGTGGTGGTCCCAGCCGTCCATGGTGACCTGCACGAAGCGCACGCCGGCCTCGCTGAGACGACGGGCGAGCAGACAGGCGCGGCCGTTTTTGTCGGTCGTCTTTTCGCCGATGCCGTAGAGCTTTTTCGTGGCCTCGGTTTCTTTGGAGAGATCGACCAGATCCGGCGTGGCCTTCTGCATGCGAAAGGCGGTCTCCAGGCTGTGGATCATGCCCTCCATGCGAGCATCCGTGTCATGTTGCGCCAGCAGGCGGCGGTTCATGCGCTGGATGAAATCAAAGCGCCGCCGCTGGGAGGCGTCATCGGTCGCGGGATCAGTGAGGAAGGCGATGGCGGGATCGCTCACCTTCGCGGGCAGCGTCACCGGCGTGCCCTGGTGCGCAGCGGGCAGGAAGGAGGCGCTGTAGTTCCGTGTGTCGATGCCGGGATGGATGGTGAGAAAGGCGGGCAGGTTCTGGTTTTCGGTGCCGAGGCCGTAGCTGACCCAGGAGCCGAGCGAGGGCCGCGCCTCGGCGATGGCTCCGGTGTGCATCTGGAGCAA
>JBJONJ010000265.1:0-4404 GCA_046051905.1 Verrucomicrobiota bacterium | reverse complement strand
GGCACGTCGGCGAAGGATTCGACGGTGCGCCAGGGCTTCAGGGCATCGAGTTCATCCACCGAGTAGTCACCTGTGGCGACCGCGAGGCATCGCGCCCCGAAGGCGGCCGCGCAGCGGATGTCCTTCGGGGTGTCACCGATGACGACGATGTCTGCGATGTCGTAGGTGGTGCCGGTGGCGGCTTGCATGCGCTGGGTGGCGATGGGCCCGAGTTGGTTGCGATCATGATGATCGCAGCCGAAGCCGCCGTCGATAAAACGGTCAAAAATGCCGTGGCGGCCCAGTTTGATGGCCGCGCCGCGCCGGATGTTGCCGGTGAGCAGGCCGAGGTGCATGTCTTTTTCCTCGCGCAGAGCATCCAGCAGGCTTTTCACCCCCGGAAGCATGAAGCCGCTGAAATCCGGTGCCTGCAGCCGACGCTCCAGATGGACGAGATAACGGTCCAGAAAGGCAAAAATGGCCTCGCGGCTGTGCTCGCGGCCCACATGGCCGAAGACATCCATCGCGATGGCCGGATCGGTGGACCCGGCGAGCTGGAGCTTCGGCAACTGCTCACGCTCAATGCCGAAAAAAACCTCCGCCGCGTCGAGGATCGCGGAGCCGCCTGCGCCATGGCTGTCGATGAGCGTGCCGTCGATGTCGAAAAGGAGGAGCTTGGGCATGAATGCGGGATGGAAGACGCGGCGGAGCGGGCAAATGACGAATGCGGCATTCGTTATCTCAATGCGGCTTCGCAGCTCCAGCTGCGGGAGCGTGCGCGGCGGTGCCGGTGTTCGACGGGGCGAATTTTGCCACGAGGAAGGCTCCACAGGCGGCCATGACGCAGCCGAGGATGAAGGGCAGGGGAAGCTTGGACCATCCGCCTTCTGGAGGATGCACGACCATGGCGGTGATGGTGTTGATGACGGGAGCTCCGGCGAAAACGATGGGCATCACGGCGGCTGCGGCCGCGACACCGAATCCGCCGCCACCTTTGATGATCGGCGAGGCGGCGGCTCCAAGGGCGAGCACCAGCGTGAGGGCACCCAGGGCTCCGGCGATGCCGGCCACGAGGCTGAGCGGGATGCCGCTGCCCGTGTCACCGGTGAAGCTCATGTTCGAGCCACGCACCTTCAGCACGATGGCGGCCACGACACCAATGAGGGTATAGGCGATGCAGACGAAGAGGAAGGCCTTCAGGCCGGCATTCGGGGTCTCAGGTCCCATGGGCATCTTCGAACGGGCGGCGTGGAGGATGACGCCATAGACGCCCCAGGAGAGAACGGTGAGCAGGGCATAGACAAGCCAGGTGGACATGATCTTGGATTTGGGTTGGGAGTTCACGAGAGGGGAAGTGGAGCCGTTCCTTTGGCGAGGAAGGCGGGAGGGTCAAGGCGGGTGGAAGCAGGGGGTAGACGAAAGGGCTAGGACCGCGTGTCCAGCC
Organism: Verrucomicrobiota bacterium; assembly: GCA_046051905.1. Classification (GTDB taxonomy): domain Bacteria; phylum Verrucomicrobiota; class Verrucomicrobiia; order Verrucomicrobiales; family Verrucomicrobiaceae; genus Prosthecobacter. The sequence continues at coordinate 2,981 of JBJONJ010000265.1, read as the reverse complement.
CCGCTGCGAGCTCGCTTTTCTGTGCATCCATTCAAAACGCCACCTTCATGCCGACCACGAGACCGCGGCCGGGCAGCGGAAGCTGGTCTTTCAGGAAGGAGGTATGTTCGCGGGCCTGTTCGTCGGTGAGATTCATGCCTTTGAGAAAGATGTCACAGGTGGTCTTGGCGACCTTGAACTGGTAGTTGAGCGAGGCGTTCACAAGGAAGTAGCTGTCCGTGCGCAGTTCATTCGCGGCCAGGCGGTCCTGCGGGCCGGCGTAGATGCCCTCGAGGCGTGCGGTGAGCCCGCCACGCTGAAAGATGAGCGCATTGGTCAGGTGGAAGGGGGCGATGCGTGGCAATGAGCCGCCAGTGTCGGCATTGCGGGCACGCACGGCATCGGCACGCATTTCCCAGTGTAGGTTGGTGCGGGGCGTGTCCGCCTCCGTGCTTTCGAGAGGATGGAGGAGATGGAATTGAGCCTCCAGTTCGCCCCCGATGAATTCGGCATTGACGCTGTGGTAACCAAACTCGTTGAACACATCACCATCCGGGGTGGTCTGCGTGCCACCGGTCGGAAACAGGCCGATGAAGCCGTTGTAGCGGTTGTAGTAGCCGCCGATGGAGCCGGTGACCCAGCCGGTGCGTTTGCGCACGTTCAAATCGAAGCCGAGCGAGCTTTCGAGGCCGAGATTCGGATTGCCAAGCTCGAAGGTGTTCGTCGCCGCATGCACGCCATTGGCAAACAGCTCCTGGGCGGTCGGCGCTCGCTCGGCGTAGGTGATGGTGAACGCGGCGGCATAGGTGTCGTTGGGCGTGTAGACCGAGCCGATGGACCCGCTGACGTTGTCAAAGTTCCGATGGATGGCCGGACCGAAGACATCGTTTTGCACGGAATCGACGTCGATGTGGTCATAGCGTCCACCAAACTGGAAGCGGACTTTCTCCGTCGAAGCCAGTTCTTCAAAGAAGAACAAGGAATTCGACTGCGTGATCGAAGGTGGCATGAAAGCCTCCGCGCCGCTGATGAGGAAATCGCTGCGGTCCGATTGAAACCCGATCACGCCCTCCAGTCCGGCGATCTTTTCATGCTTCGCCTCCACGCGGAGATCGTAGCCGTCGTTTTTGAAGACGGTGTTGTCCATGCCGCCCTCAAACTCGGTGTGCTCGTAGTCCGACCATGCAAATCGGTAGCTCAGCTCCTTGATCTTCGGCAGCGGGTTGTAAAAAGCCCCACGTACATCGAGCCGGGTCTGGTTCATGTCGATGAACACATCCTGAGCCACCGTGGAGCCATAGCGGGAGTGATATTCCGACCACGAAAAGCCGATGAAGCCCTCATCCCACACATAGCTCAGGCCCCCGCTGAGACCCTCGGCGCGGAGGTAGCTGTTCGGAACAATCTCACGCGGTTCCGGCGTGCCTGCCGGCAGCGGGTTTTGCTCCTGAAAAGCGCTCGAGCGCAACTCTCCAGGAACGCGGAAGTCCTCCGCCGCGCGGGTGAAGCCTTCGACATGAAACGCCAGCCCGTGACCAAGGCCGCCTTCGAGCATGAAATTGGTGGCGTAGCCCTGATCCACCGAACTGAACCGGCTGCCGAGCGAGCCACGAATGGTGCCCGCGTCGAGTTTCTCATCCACGATGCGACCGTCGATGGCATTCACCACGCCGCCAATGGCATTCGAGCCGTAAAGCAAGGTCGCTGGGCCGCGGACGACCTCGATCGACTTGAGATTCGACACATCAAAGCTCGTCGCATGGTCCGGGCTCGCGGCGGAGGCGTCGATGGTGTTCAGGCCGTTTTGCAAGACGCGGATACGGTCGCCTTCCAAGCCTCGAATGATCGGACGGCTGGAGGATTGACCGAAGTAAGTGCTGCTGACGCCCGGCACACGGCTGAGAGTTTGGCCCAGGGAAGCCTCACTGCCGAGAGTAAGCGCATCCGATGCCAGGATCGAGGCCGCCTGCGCCTGCTGATACAGCGGACGGTTCAGCGGGGCGGAAATGATCACCTCATCGAGCGGGATCACTTCATTCTCATGGTTGTGCGCCGGATCATGGCGATGCGGCTGTTCGGCCACGACGGGCAAAGCAAGGCTCAAAAGGAAGACGCAGGGTAGCTTGGGGAAAGGCATGCCGATTGTGTATGCAATGGAGCTTCAAATGCAATCAGTTTGCGACAAATTTTCGCCCGACAGTCCACCTTCCAGCAATTAAAGAAGGCGCATGGCTGTCTTCCGTGCGATGATGGCGGATGGAAAACCGACTATTGAAGCTGCTCGGCGACCCGGCGTATACGCCCTCGAACGTCCCGCAGCTCGTCAAGGCCCTGCATTTACGCCCGGGGCAGCAGCAAGAACTACAATCCGTGCTCAAAGACCTCGTCACACGGGGTCTCATCATCCGCACCAAAGGAAACCGCTACATCCAGGCCGCGGAGGCGGACCTGGTGCCCGGGGTCATTTCGATCAATCGCGCCGGCAAAGGCTTTGTGCAGCCCGACGAGCCCGGTCTCGGCGAAATCGTCGTCACAGACCGCAATCAAGCCACCGCCATGCATGGCGACCGCGTGCTGGTGCGCCGCGATGTGAAGCCGCAGGGCCTGCGCAAGCCCATCTCCCCCGAGGAGAACACCGGCAAGGTCGTGCGCATCCTGGAGCGGAAGCGCTCGCAGTTTGTGGGCACGCTAGTGGTTTCCAAGCAGGTGCTGTTTGTGAAGCCGGATGATCCCCGCCTGCCCGGTGCGGTGATGGTGCCGCCGCCGAAGGACGTGGGACGCCGTGCCAATCCGGGTGACAAAGTCGTGGTGGAATTTACCGCGTGGGAATCCGCTGAAACTCCGCCGGAGGGCGAGGTCATCGAGGTGCTCGGCCCACCGGATGCGGAAGGCGTGGACATGCTGAGCGTGATCCGGCACTACGACCTCGCGCTGCACTTTCCTAAGAATGTGCTGCACGAGGCCAATACGATCGCCCGCTCCCGCCCCGACAACCAGCCCAG
>JBJONJ010000264.1:0-2921 GCA_046051905.1 Verrucomicrobiota bacterium | reverse complement strand
TCACGGGCGACGAGAGGGCATGCGAGCGCAAAAAAAAGGGCGGGGAGCTTCATTCCGGAGGATGCACTCAACGGGAACTCACTGCGGTTTCATGCGTGTGCCGGGTCTGCCGTTGATTGCCACGCTTTTCGACCGTTTTGGCGGCCGTGTGGTGGCCGCGAAGGTTCAGTGCCTCGCGACTCGGCGTGCGGTGCCAGTCGGTTTCGAGCGTGGTGGCGACGAGGTCGCGATCCAGGGCGGCTTCATTGACCAAGAAGTCGAAAAGGGCCTGTGCGGTGACGTGGAGGGCGATTTGATGGGTGCGGCCGAGTTTGGCGTGCAACCAGTCGCTGAAGCGCAGGAACTCGGCGAAGGGTGATTCGGCGTTTTGCCACATCAGCTTCAACGTGCCGGTGAAATGGCCACTATTCGCGACGATGTCCCAATACCGCGCGAAGCGTCGCATGCGCTGCATCTGCTCAAACGGGACCTCACGCGTGGAAAGGATCTCGTAGGGCGGGTTCGGCGCGTAGATCATGCGATACTCGTCATCGTGACGCACGATGGGTGTGCCGCGCAGTCGCTTCAGGATGCCGATTTGGATTTCCTGCGGCCCGAGACGCACAAGACGGTCAAAGCCGCGCCCAAAGCTCTCGATGTCCTCGCCCGGCAGACCGACGATGAGGTCCGCGTGGATGTGCACGCCGGTTTCCTCGCGCAGGAAGCGGAAGTTGTCCGCGAGGCGGTCGAGATTCTGCCTGCGACTGATGTTTTTCGACGTGGCATCATCGAAGGTCTGGATGCCGACCTCGAACTGCACCGCGCCGGCTGGAAACTGACGAATGAGCCCACGGAGCTGTTCCGGGAGACGATCCGGCACCATCTCGAAGTGCAAAAACAGTCCCTCGCGCCAGCGATCGAGGAAGAACTGCAAAATCGCCGTGCTCGTCGGCAGGTGCAGATTGAACGTTCGGTCCACAAACTTGAACTGCGTGGCCCCGCGATCGAGAAGCCGCTGCATCGAGGAGAGGAACGCGTCCGTGGGAAACGCCCGCACTGGAATATCCAGCGATGAGAGACAGAACTCGCAGGTGAACGGACATCCACGCGAGGCCTCCACATAGATGACGCGGTTCTTGAGGTCTTCGTCTGTGTAGAGCTCGTAGGGCGATGCGAGTTGCGCGAGCGGTGGCAATTCGGCGGCGATGATGTGAGGCAGACACTCCTGTCTGCCCTCTGAGGCTTCACAGACAGGAGTGTCTGTGTCACGCAACAGTCTGCGGCATACCGCCGCGAACTTCACATCCGCCTCGCCGGTGATGACATGATCTGCGAGGGCGACGATCTCCTGGCCTTCGGTTTCATAAGACACCTCCGGGCCGCCAAGAATGACCGTGATGTCTGGACGTAGTCTTTTTAGCAGGGCGACGACCTCCGTGGTTTGCTCGACATTCCAAATATAGACGCCGAAGCCGATGATGCGCGGCTGCCGGGCCAGCAGGGCTTCGACGATCTCCAGCGGTTGCTGGTTGATGACGAATTCGAGCATGCAGGCGCGGTCACGCAGCTCCCCGAGGTTCGCCATGAGGTAGCGGAGTCCGAAGGAGGCGTGGATGTATTTCGCGTTGAGCGTGGCGAGGACGATGTCCGGCATGTGCGGGCATGCTGGCGCGTTTCCGCACGCGGAGCAAGGGAGCGGTGCGAGGCATCGTTTGGGCTAAATCGCCTCATGAACACGCGCCGACACTTTTTTGCCACCGCCCTCGGTTCTGCCGCCGCACTCGCGGTTCGTGCGGAGGAGGCTGGAAAGCCGTTTCACTTCCCCAAATGCCAGATCGTGCCGCAGGCGGACCATTCGGTGCTTTTTGAGGTCGCGGGCAAGGAGACGACGCGATGGCATTTCGCGTCGGATCACCCACGTCCGTGCTTTTTTCCGCTGAACGGGCCCTCGGGGCTCGCTTTGACGCGCATGGGGCATCCCGGTGCGCCGAATCATGATCATCATCAGTCGGTGTGGTTCGCTCACAACGACGTGAATGGCTGCACCTACTGGGCGAACAAGCCCGACGGCGGCCGCATTCGTCAAAAGGACTGGCTTTGCTACGAGGACAGCGATGAGCACGCGATCATGGCCGTGAGCCTCGGCTGGTATGACGGCAAAACGCAGCGCGAGGTGATGGATCACACGCTCATCGCCATCCAACGCCCCGGCGAGAACGGTGAGCACACGCTGGAACTGCAAAGCACCTTAAAGGCCGTGCAGGAGCCGGTGAAGCTCGGCAAAACGAACTTTGGATTCCTCGCGGTGCGCGTTGCAAAGTCGCTCTCCGTGCATTTCGGCGGCGGAAAGCTTACCGACAGCGAAGGACGCGTGGGTGAGCCGGACATTTTTGGCAAACAAGCCGCGTGGATGGACTACAGCGGCCCTGTGAAGGAAGGCGTGACCGAGGGCATCACCTTTTTCGATCATCCCGCGAATCCGCGCCATCCCACGCACTGGCACGTGCGCTCGGATGGCTGGATGGGCGCGGCGTTTTGCCTGAATGAAGGCCACACGATCAAACCCGAGGCACCGCTGCGTCTGCGCTACCTGCTTCATGCGCATCGCGGCGCGGCGGATGCCTCACGCGCTGCCAAACAGCTCGCCGAGTTCGCGAAGTGGCCGCTGCGCGAGGTCGTGAAGGGCACGAAGCCGCATCATCAGTTTGAGACGCGAATTGTGCGTTGAGGCTACTTCTTCTTCCCTTTGCCCTTACCCTTCTTGGCACCGCCTTCGCCTGCATTACCATCCATCAGATCAGGAAGGGGCAGGTAGTCCCAGTCGAGGATCATCTTTTCGGCGAGGGCGGCACGGAGTTCACGTTCGATGGCGGCGAGTTCGGGTTTGCCGCTGAGGTTGTTCAGTTCGCCGGGATCGGCGTCGAGGTCGTAGAGTTCATAAA
>JBJONJ010000263.1:0-3063 GCA_046051905.1 Verrucomicrobiota bacterium | reverse complement strand
GCGTGATCCGCTCGAGCTCCCGCGGGCTCAGCCGGCCCGGATCGCAGTTCACCCCGCCCTTCGCCCCGCCATACGGCAGCCCCGCCAGCGCACACTTCCAGCTCATCCACATCGCCAGCGCCGCTACCTCGCCCAGCGTCACATCAGGATGAAACCGGATGCCGCCCTTGGTTGGCCCCAGCGTGAGATGATGCTGCACGCGATAGCCCATGAAGGTCGTCACACTGCCATCATCACGCCTCACCGGCATCGACACCGTCACGCTGCGCTTGGGAAACTTCAGCCGGTCACGCGCCGAGTCCGGAATATCGAGAAGATCGGCCACCAGATCGAATTGCTGGCAGGCCATGCGGAAGACGGGAGAATCATAAACGTGGGGGATCGCGCTGCTCATGGTGCTGAAACATACGAAGATCCCTAGCCCTGGCGATTCACCAGATTAAGCGACTTTTGCTCACACCACGCCCAGACCGGTCAAGGCAGCTCCTTGAGCTGGATGTGACGGTATTCCATCACCCCGCGATCGCCTTCGAGTCCGATGGGGCCGGTGGCGGGGAGAGCCAGCGCCGCATCCAGCACCTCGCCGTTGCAGGTGCAGACCGCCACATTGTCCTTCACCGTCACCTCGATCTGGTTCCACTCCTGCGCCTTGTATTGCTTCAGCTTGGTATAAGGTCCGGCCACCAGGTAATCACGGCACTGGAGCTGCGGCTTGCGGATGAAGATGCCGCTGTCCGCATTCACCGAGGCACGGAATTCCAGCTTCAGCACGAAGTTCTTCGGAAATTCCGCCACCGTGTAAATCTGCCCGGTGAGCTTGTCCGCCTCCGTCGGGAAGGTCACGGCGATCACACCGTCCTTCACAATGTAGCGCCCCGCATCGGCCGCCTCCGTTTTGCCATCGTGCTTGTCGAGGATCGCCCCGGGATTCGGATCATCCTTCTTCGTCTTCTGCCGGAAGCACCAGCCGGAGAGGTCCTTGCCATTGAAGAGCGAAGTGAAGCCCGCCTCCGGCATCCAATCCTCCGCGTGGAGAGGAGCAGCGAGGCAAACGGCGACAAAAAGAGCGAGAGAATGTTTCATGGGTGGCTGCCTCAAACGAAACAATCTAGCTCATTGTTTTCGGAATTGTTATCCTTAGCCATCATGGCAGCCTCACAAGCTCCCATGCCCCACAACTTTCTCGAATGCCTTTCCCGCACCTCACAAGGGGAGGTGTGGCGTGCGCGGGATCAAGAGAATGGCACTATCGTGGCCGTCAAGAAGCCCGGTGGGCCTGCGCAGCTCGTGGCGATCCGGCATGCGCATGTCGTGCGACTCCTCGAATGCAGTGCGGAGTCGATGGTCATGGAATGGATCGAAGGCACGAACCTCGAAAAGCTCGGCCAACTTGATGCCACATCCTTCGACGCCCTGGTCCACCAAAGCCTCAGCGGCCTCGCCGCGATCCATGAGGCCGGTTTTCTCCATCTCGACCTCAAACCGGAAAACATCTTCCTTCGAGAACCTCTGCGGACCTCGGCGGTTGTCTCAAGTTCACTAAAGAGCACCGGAAACCATGACGACTTGATGGTGGGACAGAGAGTAAGTTCCCACAGATTCAGGGAGGCCCGCAGATTATCTCAGAAACCCAATCTGTGGGCCTCCCTGAATCTGTGGGAGAACTTCTTGAACTTATTCGGGAGGGTGCCGAGTTCCGCCGAGTTTGTGATCGCTGATCTGGGCAATGCGCAAGCTTTGCCGGTGGAGACCCACCAACTGCGCGGTTCCGTTCATACCATGGCTCCCGAATGCTTCGAGGGCGGCAGGCTGGATGAACGCACCGATCTCTACGCCCTCGGCTGCGTCTTCTACTTTGCCCTCACCGGCCGCACCGCCTTTGAAGGCGAACTTGCTCCACAGGTCATCACCGCCCATTTGCAGCATCGCGTGGAGCCCCTTCCCGGTCCCCTTGGCGCATGGATCGAACGCCTCATGGCTCGAAACCCAGCCGATCGCCCCGCCAGTGCCCGTGAAGCGCTCGCTGAGTATCTTGATGGGTGTTTCTGAGACCTTGAGTTATGGCAGCAGAATGGGGGCAGAAGAATGAGTCTTTCAAAACCATTCTCTTGCCACCAATCTACGGCCATCAAAAATCCAAACACGAACAACGCGAAGCATATCAGGCGATTGCGTGAAGCGACGCCGACGCGTAGCATCCGCTCATGAAAACACTTCTAATTGGCCTCTCGCTGCTCTTGCCAGCTTTGCTCGCCGCCGCGACAATGTACAAGGACATCGCGCATGTCGTTATCACGCAGTCGGAGCTCGAGAACGCCAGCCGCTGGGACGAACTGCGTCGCTGGATCAACGAAGCAGCCACGCGGGGCGCAAAGAGCCTCGTGCTTGAAATCAATGTCACCCAGGGCAGCGCTCAGAACGCCATGCCGTTGGCGGAGGAAATCGCGAAGCTGAAGTTGCGCACCATCGCCTATGTAAACACCTCCGCCGTGGCGGGTGGGGCCTTGATGGCGCTGGCCTGCGATGAAATATGGATGGCTCCCGGTTCCCGCATCGGCGCGGCACCTCCCGCCGTGCCTGAGGGCGAGGATTTATCTCCCAAAGCGCAGGACACGAAGTTGGCGGAATCTCTCGCCGTGCTCAAAGCGGGCGCACGCAGCTTGGCGAAGCTCAAAGGCCACAAGCCGGAGATCGCCGAGGCCTTCGTGGATCGCGAAAAAGGCCTCGAACCTCACGCCGCGAAGGGCGAGCTGCTGTTGCTCGATGCTGACAACGCTGTGCCCTTGCTGGCCAAAGGTCTCGCCGCCGACCTGAAGGTCATCGTAATGGACGCGAAGGTCGTCACGCTCACTTCGGCTTGGTTTGACCAAAAGCCTGCCGCAGCTCCTAAATCCGTGGCAGAGACCCCAACCGAGAAAAAGACCTCCAGCGGCCTCTACACAGGCAAAGTCGTCGTCATTCCGGTGGGCGAGGAGGATCTCATCATCCCGGCGCGATTTGAATTCATGAAGCGCACGTTGCGTTTGTGTGATGAGCAGCGTGCCGAGGCCGTGCTTTTCGATC
>JBJONJ010000262.1:0-2889 GCA_046051905.1 Verrucomicrobiota bacterium | reverse complement strand
GTCCCGCACGCGAGGCGATGCTGCCATAGCTGGCATGCACGCCGGCCTGTTGATAGATGTCTTTGAAGCCGGGGAACGCGGTGGCGACGAACGGCTGCTTTTGCGCATAGATGAGGCCGAGTTCCTTCTTCCACTGCTCTGGCGACAGCGATTTCCCACCCGTGACCGGCGGCCACGCGAAGGCACCATCGAGGCCGTTTTGCTTCACGAGGTGCGAAAGGCCGAAAACGAGCGGTTTGGAGCTCAAATCGAACTTCCATTTCAAATGCTGCGGTCCGAAGACGAGCAGCACCGGACGGCCATCCTGCTTCACATAGCTCGGATCGGCGAAAAAGTGCTCTTCAGCCCACTTCAGGTCTTTTTCGGCCTGTTTCACGTCCTCGCCGTCTTTCAGCGACTTCACCGCTTGATCTTCATAACACACCGCGAAGCTCAAACCGGCCTTTTTGAGCCACGGGATGAACTTCTGCGTGTTGCGATGATTCATCGCGTGGTCGTTGAGGCCGCTCGTGCCATACCAATCGATCACCACACCATCGAGTCCGGCGATCTTCATCAGCAGCGCCTGGCATTCCAGCGCTTGATCGTCCCCCGAGTCATGGGGGCCGATCAACGGATAGTCATGCGAGGCGATCTTTCGCTGGTCGTCCCACTTCTTCTGCTCCGGATCGAAGTGATTCATCGTCCAATGCCAGCCCCACGCGCCGCTGACATCCTTCGTGGCATACCACGGCATGTAATGAACGAGCAGCCGCGGCTCCGCCGCGAATGACGAAACCAGAATGGCGAATGACGAAAGCAGGTGGATGAAATGCTTCATGCGATGGTGAACGTGCGGATCTGAATGCCGTTTTTCCCGCTCTTTTGGATGCTGCGCGGCTCGGGCTGCGCGAAGCCGTTCAAATCGACGGTGCGGGCGCGGATTTCGTATTGGCCGGGCTTCAAATCACGCAGCGTAGTGCTGTAGCCGACCATGCTGTAGCGCAGCGGCCACGAGAGCGGCTTTCCGGTCGTTTTGTCGAAGCCAAGAATGTCCTGCGGACGTGTGCCGGATGGCAGCACGCTTTTCCAATCGGGCTGCGCATCGAGCTGCGCGGGCTTCCAGACGGCTTTTTGCCATTCGGGGTCGTTATCGGCCAAAACGGGGCCTGCGGGCCGCAACCATGTCTCGACGTGCGAGAGGCCGGAAAGGCCGCTGATGGCCCAACCGCCGACGTGGGCCGTTTTGCCGCTCACGACGACGTCATCGAGATACGCGGCCGTTTTGAGATGGGACTCCGGATCGTTGTTTTTCTCTGCGTAGGTGTCGTTGATCTGGAAATCGTTCGTGAGGCGGATGTGCTGGAGCCATTTGATCGATTTGAAGCCATGCGCCCACGGCACGACCATGCGCACGGGACCGCCGCGTTCGAGGTTGATGGGCGCGCCATTCAATTTGTAGGCGATGAAGACCGGCAACTCGCCCGGCGGGGTCTCCATGACCTCGGTGTAGCTGAGCGAGGACTGGAAGCGCTGCTTCGGGTCGTCGTTGTGAAAGCCCCAAAAGTAAACGCGGCGCACATTCGACATCGCGCCGCAGAGCCGCAGCACATCGCGCAGCGGAACGCCCTCCCACAGGCCCTGACCGAGCGGTGTGGCGATGTTCAGGCACTGCATGGCCTTCAAAAACAGCACGCGATGCTTTTGGCTGAGCTCGAGGAGTTGCGCGTAGTCGAGCGTGACGGCCTTTTCGATCTGCGCCTTCTGCGTGACGACTTCGTTCGTCGTTTCATCGGCGCTGATTTCGAGCTTCCACGACTCCGGCGTGAGTTTGGCCTTCACCAAAGCCTCGCCAGTGAGCGAGTGCGGCTTCGGCGTGCCTCGGGAGACATCTTCAAAGTCATCCGCGGGTGTGAGAAACGATCGCGGTTTAATCTGCGCGGGTTCCTCCGAGCGAATCGAGGTCTTCATCGCTGCGAGCGATCCAATGCCGAGTTTCACAGCCTGACGACGGGAGATGGGGCTCATGGTGGTGGTCTTCAACGTTCGCTTTGCTTCTTTTTGCCCGTCTTCGTTGGATTTTTCGGCCAAGCTGGTTGGTGCGATTCAACGACCTGAACGATCAAAAACGAATGGTCAGGGGACAAGAATAAAATTGTCAATCCGGCGGCATTTCTGTATAAAGCCTAAGAATGATGCGAGTAAATTCGCCGATGAATTCCCTGCGGGGCTCACCAGACATTGTGCTGCGAGCAATGTTTGATGGAGAACTGTTCTCCACGCCTCTTGTCCCGCATGAGGCCCATTTCCCACTATGAATCCCATCAACTCGAGCATCTCTGCCCGCCGTGGCAGTGCAGGCGGTGTCCTCCGCCCGCCAATATCAGTTTCTCTGGAAGCTGCCAGCGTCGGCGGCGAACTGCGCCATTCGGCCGCAAGTTCCGCGACCGCCAAAAAGGCAAGTGCCGGAGGTCTCCGTAAAACCTCCCCGGCACCCCCAAAGCCCGCGAGCAAACCTCCCGCGAAGAAGGTCGCCCAAGGGAAGAAGCCACCAAGGCCCTAGGACATGCTTTCCGCACCCCTCAATCTTTAACGCTTTATTGTTATGTCGATCATTGCCTGCAGACCTAGAATCATGAGCTTGGAGATGGAGGCGGCGGCACAGCGTCGCAGCATCGAGATCAACCCGGAGAACGAGGCTGTATTTAAAAAGGTGGCAGAGTCGGCGGGTCGTCGGAGTGGCGATCGGCGGCTGGCATTGGTGAAGGGGTTCCGTTGGCCGAAATCCGGTGTGCTGCTTTCCGTGCAGTTTCTGGATACGAAGTCCACGGAGTTGCGCAGGACGATTCTGAAGCACATGAATGCCTGGAACAAGACGGCGAACATCAAGTTCACGGAAACGAATGAGAC
>JBJONJ010000261.1:0-7428 GCA_046051905.1 Verrucomicrobiota bacterium | reverse complement strand
GGTCGAGGTTCGTGCGCACCGTCACTCGGGCACGCACGCGGAGGGAGATGCCATCCTTCGCCACAGCGTCGATTTTGCCGCCACGGCCCATGTCCGGGTGCGGGCAGTCGATAACCTTGGGATTGATGCTGGTGCGGACGGCTTCGAGCACGGTTTTGCCGGTGCCTTTGCACGCGAGGTCGATGGCACAGGCACGATTGTAGTCGAGCGGGATGCCGGCCTTGTCAGCCGCGATGAGGGCGAGCACGACATGGGTGACCTCGCCACCAGCGAGGAAGTGCGCCTCAAGCTGGTCTGTATTAATCGGGATGCCGGCCTTGGCGGCAGTAATCCGGGTATCGACGATGAGCGCATTCGGCACGCCTCGCAGCCACATGGCGAGCAGCGTGGTGAAACTCACCGGTGCATTCGCGATGCGGGCACGAAGCCACAGGTTGAAAAATTTCGCGACGAGAAGGAAGAGAACAAGAGCGACAACGAGAGCGATGCCGATGCCGAAGATTTCAAGAGTAGTCATGGTAAGTGGGAGGCTGGAGTGATGAAGCAGTGTGAGGAAACTGGAGAGTGGAAATTTGCCCTTAAATCGGACGGACAAGCAGCGAGCCAAACTCAGCGGTGACGACCTCGACTCTCGCTCCTACGGGCACATGCCCCGCCTGGCAGCGCACTTCAAAACGCTTTCCGGCGATCTCCGCATGCCCGAGTGGACGCAACTCGGTGATGGCGATGCCTTGTGTGCCGGGAGAGGCCGCGAGAGGGGTTTCAGCGCTGCCCTGAATGGCGGCGTCGAGCGTGAAACCGCGGCGGAGGAATTTTACCGCGAACCATTTGAGCCACGCGAGCATGATGATCGTGGCTCCAAGCACGATGCCGATGGCCAGGGCAGCCCGTTGCCCTCCCGTCCAGTGGTTGAACTCCCCGGCGGTCAGCGTGAGCCAGACCGCAGCGAGCAGGCTGAGCGTGCCGAGAGCCCCGGCTATCATGCCGGGGAGAAAGATCTCCAGCATGAGGAGCAAGATGCCAAACAGCGCGAGGGTGAGAATGCTGGTGAGCATGGGTGGAATGCTCGGCAGGACCACGCCGCCGTCAAGACATCCCGCTTCAGCGCAGATTCACCGCGCCACCGTCGATGGGATACGAGCTGCCAGTGACAAAACCCGCCTCATCGCTGCACAGGTAGAGTGCGAGCGCGGCGATCTCCTCCGGCTTCGCCATGCGGCCGATGGGCTGGGCCTCGCTGAGCTTCTGGAACATCTCCGCTTCGCGGCCAGGATAGGTTTTGGCCAGATAACCATCCACGAAAGGCGTGTGGACGCGAGCTGGAGCGATGCAGTTGCATCGAATGCCCTGCTTCAGGAAGTCCTTCGCAATCGAGTAAGTCATCATCAGCACCGCGCCTTTCGTCATTGAATAAGCAAAGCGGTCAGCCAGGCCCATCTGGGCAGCGATGGAGCACATGTTCAGGATCACCCCGCCCTGGCGCGGAGCCATGTGGGCAAGCGCGGCATTCGCGCAGGCATACACGCCTTTGATGTTCACTTGGTAGAGCCGGTCCATGTCGGCCTCGGTGGTGGTCAGCGCGGTGCCGATGTGGGCGATCCCGGCGTTGTTCACGAGGATGTCGATCTTCCCGCCGTGCCGTCCAGCGATCTCATCGAATAGCTTTTTCACGTCATCCACCGATCCCACATCGCATGCGGAGGCTTTGCCGCTGCCGCTGCCCGCCGCCGTGATGAGATCCACGGTCCCTTGGGCGCTCTTTTGATCAAGATCGAGCACCTCGACATGGGCACCTTGCTTTGCAAAAAGCACCGCGATGGCCTGACCGATGCCAGAACCGGCTCCGGTGATGACGACGATTTTGTTCTGGAGGGAAAACATGCGCCCCTGTGATACGCTGCCGACCTGCCGGTTCAACCATCAAACTGCCCCCCCGTATGGGATTCTTCCATTTTTCTGCGCCGGACTGGCTAGCTTCGTCCTACAGTTCAAATAACAGATCTGCCCATGACACGCTTGCCAGCCCTCACCGCCTTCCTCCGGGACGAGCTAAACACGGAGGACGAGGGGACGTTTTATTGAAGGGAGACGGCTTCCAGCCCGCGGCGGAGATCGTGCAAAAAGCTGACGCGAAAACCGCCCACATCGAATCCATCAACGGTAAGCCTTACGAGGATGGCCTCCAGCACGTCGAAGGGTCCCTCAAGACCATCGCCGAGCGCTGAGCCTCACTTGCGGCAACCGCAGCCACCACCGCAACCGGGCTTCTTGCCCTTTTTCTGACTGAAGACGATAAAAAACACAATCGTGACAAGCACGATGGCGGGAGCGGCGATGGATTGCCAGTCCATGATTAGGGGGTTACGTCGAGTTCCGGGCGGAAGTCCGAGGCGTGATACGAACTGCGAACCAACGGAGCACTGGCCACATGGCGGAAGCCCTTCTTCAAGGCGATCTGCTTGTAGTTCTCAAAGGTGTCAGGGTGGATGTAGTCGATCACCGGCAGATGCTGCGGCGATGGACGAAGATACTGGCCGAGGGTGAGAACGGTCACGTTGTGCTCGATCAGGTCATCCATGGCCTGGAAGAGCTCGATCTCCGTCTCGCCGAGACCGAGCATGAGGCCGCTCTTCGTCGAGCACTGATAACCCATCTCGCGGGCCATCTCGCCGGCCCGTTTCAGCACGTCGAGGCTGCGCTGATACTTCGCCCGGCTGCGCACGAGCGGCGTGAGGCGCTCCACGGTTTCCAGGTTGTGATTAAAGATGTGCGGGCGAGCCTTCATCACAACTTCGAGCGCGTCGTCCTTGCCGTTGAAGTCTGGCACGAGGATCTCGATGGTGATGGTGGGCACGGCGTCACGCACGGCCTCGATGGTGCGGGCAAAGTGCTCCGCTCCACCATCTGCCATGTCATCACGCGCCACGGCGGTGATGACGACATGATTCAACCCCATACGCTTGGTAGCCTCGGCCACTCGCTGCGGTTCATCTGCCTCGAGAGCAAAGGGCTTGGCCGTTTTGACGGCGCAGAAGCCGCAGGCACGAGTGCAGCGGTCCCCGGCGATCATGAAGGTCGCCGTGCCCTGGCTCCAGCATTCCCAGCGGTTCGGGCACTGGGCCTCCTCGCAGACGGTGTGAAGCTTCAGATCGGTGATGAGGCCTTTCGTGCTCCAAAACTTCGGATCACGCGGCAGCGTCACACGGATCCAGTCCGGCTTTTTGTCGCGATGAAGGGCGGGGTCGATTTTCGGGGTCATGTGGGGAAATAATGAATGACGAATGAGGAATGTCGAATGGGGAGCAGTCAGTCGTCATCCGACATTCTGCATTCGGCATTTTACTTCATGGTCTGGATAAACCGGTCCGCGTCGGCGATGGAACGGTTCATCTGGGCCAGCAGGCGCTGGATGTCAGACTGGATCATGTCCGCCTTGCCACGCAGGGAACCGATGGCGGCGGCGTTGAGGTTGTGCTTCAAATAGAGCACCTGATCGCGGAACTGCCGCAGCACCGGGTCCATGCTGGACTCCGCGGCATGCAGCGAGGCGGAGAGTTGCTCAAAGCGAGAACGTGTGTCCGAGATCTTGGCCCGGCTGTCCGCGGCGAGCGAGGCGTTCTCATACTGGCGGATCTCGCGTTCCCATTCGCGGAAGAGGTCGCGAGCCACTTGATCGACCTCGCGGATCTCGCTGCGGACCTTCGAGGCCTGCGCCTCGCAGTCCTCGTATTCGCCTTTGAACTTGTTGTAGGCGCTTTCGAGGTTGCCACCGCGATAGCCAGTGAGCTTTTGGAGCTGCGTGAGCGCATCCTGAAACTCCTCGCCCGCCTCCTTCTGCTCGCTGCGGGCCGATTTCACGGCACTCACGAGCAGGTCACGCTTCTCCCAGCCCAGTTTTTCCCAGGCGGCGTAGTAGATCGAGTTGCACGACGCGAGGGTGAGGGCGGGGAGAAGGAGGAGGCGCTTCATGGTCGGAGGGTTTTTAGCCGACAAACTTCACCGTCGCCCCAGGAACGATCCCGGCGGCCATGGCGGCATGCTGGGCATCGGAGCAGGCGGAATTCGTGGGGGCGTCAGCAGGGGCATTGCTCTCAGTGAGGAGGCCGTTTTGGATCATCCAGGACTCGACCTCGGCGCCGCTGATGTCAGGCAGCATGATGCCATTGATCTCCACGCAGGGGGAGAGGGGCTGGCCGCTCCTTTGTTCCATCTCCCAGCGGAAGGCGGGATTCTTGATGATGTCCTTCTCTTCGTAGTCGAGGCCATACTTGCGGAAGATGGCGCGGACGCCTTCGCTCCAGCCGCAGTAGGTTTTCAGGTAGGCGGTGATCTTGGGGGCTTGCATGGTGTGTTTTAGGGGTGGGAGGCGAGAGTAGCGGCGGAGACCTGTTTTGCAACGACTGGGCTTCCATCAAGCCTTCAGCGCGGCGATGACCTCGATCTCGATCAAGGCACCGAGCGGCAGCCCGGCCACTGCCACGGTCGAGCGGGCCGGTTTGTGCCCGCCAAAAGCCGCCTCATAGAGCGGATTCACCTTTGGGAAGTCGGCCATGTGCTGCAAGAAGACCGTCGCCTTCACCACATCGGTCATCGCCAGCCTTTGGGAGGCCAGCAGGGAGGCGATATTGGCCAAAACCTGCCTTGCCTGCCCCTCGACGTCGGTGGCTTCGATCTTGCCGGAGGCCGGATTGATGGGGATCTGGCCGGAGCAAAACAGCAGCCCGCCTTGCTTCACGGCTTGGGAGTAGGGACCGACCGCGGCGGGGACATTGGGAGCGTGGTTAATGAGTTCCATGCCATTCGATTAGCCGCCATCGCGGCCCTCTGTCAACCTGAGGGCGCAGTTCCCTTCCCTTCACTGTTCCAAACCGCCCTCGGCACTGTCTTTTCCCGCTCTTTCAGCGTGGCAGCACATTCCGTGGAATTTCAGACTTGCCGCCTTTTCGCGGTTTTCATAGTTTCACGGCCCTTTTTCCCATGAAAACACCAACCGCACTCCTCGCAGCCCTCGCGCTCCCGCTGGCCCTCCCGGCCCAGACCATCCAGCCGAGCGGCAAATCCAACACCGCCATCGCCCTCGTCAAGGTCGCTGGTGATCTCGTCGATCCCGTCGCCGTCGCTGGCGCCCCCGATGGCACCGGCCGCCTCTTCGTCTGTGAGCGTCCGGGCGTCATCCAGATCATCAAAGACGGCAAGAAGAACAAAAAGCCCTTCCTCGACATCAAGGACAAGACCATCAGCTCCTTCCTTGAACTCGGTCTCTTCAGCGTCGCCTTCCATCCGAAGTTCAAAGAGAACGGCCGCATCTTCTTCTGCTACTCCGATTTGTGGTTCAACGGCGCCTCCATGATCGCCGAGGTCAAACCGAAGAAGGACAAGCCCGATCAGGCTGACATGGACAGCATCAAGGTGCTCATGCAGCTCGACTTCCCCTACTGCAATCACCACGGCGGCCAGATCGCCTTTGGTCCTGATGGCTACCTCTACATCGGCGTCGGCGACGGCGGCTGGGAAGGCGATGTCATCAGCGCCGGTCAGGACCTGCACACCCACATGGGCAAGATGCTCCGCATCGACGTGGACAACACCACGCCCGACCGCAACTACAGCGTGCCGAAGGACAATCCCTTCCTCACCCTGCCACAGCAGATGACCCTCTTCGGCGTCACTGAACTCGCCTTCTCGAAGATTCATCCGAAGGCCAAGCCCGAAATTTGGGCCTACGGCCTGCGCAATCCCTGGACCTTCAGCTTTGACTCCCAGACCGGCGACCTCTGGATGGCTGACATCGGTCAGAATCACTGGGAAGAGATCAACATGCAGCCTGCGGGCAGCAAAGGCGGCGAGAACTACGGCTGGAAGTTCATGTGCGGCTCCCACACCTTCCCGCTCGAAACCGAGAAGGACAATCCGAAGGTCGGGGTGCTCCCCGTCGCGGAATACAGCCACGTCGATCAAGGCATCTGCGTCATCAACATCGGCGTCAGCCGCAGCAAAGCGAACCCCAGCCTCGAAGGCACCTACTTCTGCGCCGACTGGGGCAGCGGCAAGATCTGGAGCATCGCCAAAGGCAAGGGCGGCTATGAGATGAAGGAATGCCTCGACCTCGACACCCCGCTGCGCCCCACCGGCAGCGGCTTCGACGCCGAAGGCAATCTCTACCTCACCCACGCCACCGCGAACTACGGCGGCCCCGTCGATCCCTACACCAGCGAACGCGGCGCCCTCTGGAAGCTCGTCCCCGCCGACAAAGTGCCCGCCGGTGCCGAAACCGCTCCGCTCCAAAAGTAAGCGATCAACTCACCTCAAATCACACAAAGCCGGGCCGCGAGGTCCGGCTTTGTTATTTGATCCCGCCGATTTTGCACCCCTGCGCCAGTTCCTGCGGCTGGGGGGCGGGCTTTCCGGCGAGCAGGGCGGTGATGGCCTCGCGAAGATCATTCGTGGTGGCGGCACGCTGGCGTTTGGTGGGACCGAGGTAGAGATCGTTGATGCGGCCACGATAAAAAACCTTGCCGGTGGCATCCACGAGCACAGTCTCGGGCGTGACAGCGGCCTGGAGCCGGCGCGTGAGTTCCTGCGTGGCATCCAGAAGCACGGGGGCCTTGAACTCGCTCAACGTGGCATGCTCGATGGCCACATCGCGAGTGACCTCGGGATCGCACTCGATGACAAACACGGACACCTTCCCGGCATGGTCCGCGGTGATCTGGTTCATCTCTTTGACGAAGGCTTTCGTCGTGGAGCAGAAGGGCGAGACGAAAAAGAACAGCGCGGGTTTGCCATCCTTGGCGATCAGCGGCGTGTGGGTTGTGCCGTCGATGGCGGTGAGGGTCAAATCGGCGGCGGCGCAGGTGGCGGCCAGGAGCACGAGGGTGAGCAGGCGGGCGAGGATGGACATGGAGAACCGAGCAGTGGAGAGATGGAGCATCGGATTGCTGGGAAGCACCCTTTCTATACTCCATCTGCCCATGACTCCAAGACTCCATCTCTCCCGCGACTGCCGTTTTCAACCTGCCGGATTATCACTGGAAATGCCCCCGCGTCTCGCCCACTTAGGCGGCCATGCCTTTCTCCCGACTCATCTTGCTCCCGGCCCTCGTCGCCTCGCTCGCGATGGCGCAGCCGGTGCCGGAAATCGCCAACCCGCCGGGCAAGCCCACGCTCGACCAGCTCCAGTCGGCCGCGCTGGAGGCGGAAACGCGCCTGCCCGCGGCCCAATCGACCCCGCAAAACTACTTTGAGATCACCGAGGCCCAGCGCCAGCGCCTCACCAAGCTGCTGCCGCGGACGCTTCTGAAGCTCACCCGTCGTGAACGGGTTCATGTCGTGGTGCTCGGTGACAGCATGCTCGCAGGGGCAAAGGCCTCCGGCGATGCTGATCCCTTGCTCGCCGCTTTTCCGGGCATCTTCGCCAAGCAGCTCTGC
>JBJONJ010000260.1:0-3640 GCA_046051905.1 Verrucomicrobiota bacterium | reverse complement strand
CTCGGCGAGGTCCTTGCCCATGCCGACTTTTTGAGCGCCTTGACCGGCGAAGAGGAGAACTGCGGGGAGAGACATGAGAAACGGGGTGGGGTGAGGTTGGTCGGGTCGATAAATGGAGGTCATTCAATGGTCAAGCAATGGTCAACCCCACTGCCAAGGGCCGCTCGGCATGCCCGCCGTCTTTGGTGAAAATGAAAAACGGGGAGAACAGGCCTGAGCCCGCTCTCCCCGTGAGTTGGGATGGATGATGACTTTAGATCGACACCGGCTTCTTGGTCTTCGCGGAGGCGTAGATGGCGTCGATGACCTGCATGAGGCGGAGGGCCTGCTCGGGGGTGTTGAGCGGGGCGGCCTTGCCTTCGATGGCGTGGATGAAGTTCGCGGCGGAGCCGATGCGGCCCATGTCCTCGCAGGCGGGGGTGACGATGCTGCGGTTCACGCTGTTGCCGTTTTCCTGGACATAGAGCTCGCAGGTGTCGATGGCGGTGTTGTCGAGGCCGTCGATGCCGAAGAGGCGCTCGACCTTGCCTCCGGCTTTCGTGCCCTGGAAGACGACGGAGACTTCTTCACGCTTCACCATCTCCGCCCAGGAGACCTGGAGGCTGAGCACCTGGCCGCCTTTGAAGGTGACAAAGCCGTGCGCGGCGTTTTCCACGTCGGTGGTGCCGTCGGCGCGGTCAGGAATGCCCCAGGGGCCTTTGAACTGCTTGTCGGTGATGAAATCGGAGAAGGTCTGGCCGAGCACGTGCGCGGGCTCAGGATAGCCCATGAAGTACATGGCGAGGTCGATCATGTGCAGGAGGTCGATGAGCGGACCGCCGCCGGAGAGCGCCTTGGTGGTGAACCAGCCGCCGAAGCCGGGGATGCCGGTGCGGCGGATCCACTTGGCCTGCGCGGAGTTGATTTTGCCCACGGTGCCATCGGTGATGTACTTCATCATGGCCTGCGATTCGGGGCGGGCGCGGTTGTTGAAGTTGAAGAGCACCTTGCGCTTCGCGGCCTTGGCGGTGTCGATGATCTCCTTCACCTCCTTGGCGTTCATCGCTGGGGGTTTTTCAGAGAAGACATGCTTGCCGGCCTTGAGGCACTGGACGGTGAGCGGCTTGTGAAACTTGTTCGGGACGATCACGCTGACGGCCTTGATCTCCGGGCTGCCTTTCAGCATGGCGCCGACGGACTCGTAGGACTTGGCGATGCCCCATTTTTCAGCGGCACGCTTCGCGGCGCCGGGCGCGGCGTCCGCCACGGCCACGATTTCCGCGCCTGCCTGGCGGAAACCCGCCGCGTGATACTGCAACATGCCGCCTGCTCCGATGATTCCGACTTTGATGGCCATAAAATGAAGGTGTGAGTGGTGATTGGATTAATTCCGGGCCGCGAGAATGCCGGGGCGCGAGAGCCCCGTCAAGAGTTCACGAGCAGGTTTAAAACAAACAAGGCACCGGAATGCCTCCCGATGCCTTGTGGAAATCTCACCACTTCTTTTTGAAGCCGCCGCCACCGCCGCCGAAGCGTTTGGGACCGCCGCCGCCGAAGCCGCCTTTTTTGAAGCCGCCTCCGCCGTAACCGCCACCGGCGTCTTCGCGACGTGGGCCGCCATCGGAGTCACCACCGCCGTAACCAGAGCTGGGGCCTTCGCCTTCGCGGTTCATCCAGGGCTTGGGTTTCGGGCCAAAGCCGGGCTTCTTGAAGCCACCGCCGCCACCATAGCCGCCGCCAGCATCTTCACGACGCGGACCGCCAAAGCCACCACCGCCGCCGAAGCCGCCTTTTTTGAACCCACCACCACCGAAGCCACCTTTTTTGAAGCCGCCGCCACCAAAGCCACCACCACCGCCGAAGCGTTTCGGACGGAAGCCGGAGGTGTCATCAGGACGATCGGCGTAGTCCATGCGAACTTCGCGATTGCGGACCATGGGGGCCTGCTGGCGGATGGTTTCGAGCACGGATTCCACCGCGGAGTCGGGCACTTCGACGAAGCTGCATTTCTCCAGCACGTCGATGGTGCCGATGCTGCCGGGCGCGAGGTCCTGCACGGTATTGTAAAGCATGCCGGCGATGTCGGCGGGGCGGACCATGTCCATACCGCCGATGTTGATGAAGAGGCGCACCATGCCGGAGCGGGGGCCTTTTTGCGCGAAGCTGGTCTGGCGCTTCGGCAGGGAGGGCTCGTCATCGTGCTGATCGTCTTCAAAGGAAGGCGCGGAAGCAGCTTTCGGAGCGGCAGGGGCATCACCGGAGGCCTCGGCAGGCATCTGGGTGGGCACGGGGACCGCGCCGGGCTCGGCGGTGGCGCCTTCGACGGCCATGGGGCGGGCGCGGAATTCCTGCTGGGGCGCTTCTTTGCGCTTCACGGCACGGTCTTCGACGATCTGCTCGCCTTCGCGGGCGCTGTCCTTGATCCACAGGTCCATCAAGGCACTGGAGATCTCCGTGGCGGTGAAACCGGCGTCGAGCAGGCGCTGGATGCTGTGCTCGTGTTTCGTGTATTCGCCGCTTTCGAGAGCCGCCTTGAGCTTTTCATAGGTCTGATCGACGCGGGTTGCCTCGATCTCCTCCTGGGAGGGCACCTTCGCACGGTTGATGCGGGTGTTGATGAAGCGCTGGATGCGCTGGATGAGGTAAATTTCACGTCCTGCGACGAGGCTGACGGCCTTGCCGCTTTTGCCCGCACGGCCGGTGCGGCCGATGCGATGCACATAGTCCTCGCAGTCGTAAGGGAGCTCGAAATTGACGATGAGATCAACGTCGTTCACGTCGAGGCCGCGAGCAGCCACATCGGTGGCCACGAGCACTTCAATGGTGCCATTGCGGAAATTTCGCATCACACGCTCGCGCATGATCTGGTTCAAATCGCCGTGGAGACGGTCGGCGGCATAGCCACGGCCCACGAGGGCATCGGTGACGTCATCGACGGCTTTTTTCGTGTTCGCGAAGACGATGGTGAGACGCGGCGAATCGATGTCGAGCACGCGGCAGAGCACTTCGGCCTTCGAGCGGCCATGCACTTCGTAGTAGCGCTGCTCGATGGTGGGCACGGTCATCGCCTTTTGCTCGATGGTGATCGTGGCGGCGTTGCGGGTGTAGTTTTCCACGAGGCGGCGGATGCGCGGCTCGAAGGTGGCGGAGAAGAAAATGGTCTGCCGGTCCTCGGGGACGGCCTCCATCAGGCGCTCGATGTCCTCGGCGAAGCCCATGTCGAGCATCTCGTCCGCCTCATCGAAGACGAGCATCTTGAGCTCCTTCACATTCAAGGTGCCGCGCTCGATGAAGTCGAGCACCCGGCCTGGCGTGCCGACGACGATTTGAGCGCCGGCCTGAAGGGCGCGGATCTGGCGGTCATAGGACGAGCCGCCATACACCGGCGTGGCGCGGACGCCTTCCTTGTGAACGGCGAGCTTGTGAATCTCCGCGCAAACCTGCATGGCCAGCTCGCGGGTGGGGCAGAGGATGAGGGCCTGCACGCGGCGGACAGCACTGTCCACCCGCTGGACCACGGGAATGCCAAAGGCCATCGTCTTGCCGCTGCCGGTGTGGCTCTGGCCGACGACATCGCGGCCTTCCAACGCCACGGGAATGGCGTGGGCTTGAATGGGAGAGGGCTGTTCGAAGCCCAGTTCTTTGACGGCTCCGAGAAGCT
>JBJONJ010000259.1:0-13980 GCA_046051905.1 Verrucomicrobiota bacterium | reverse complement strand
GCTCACCATCAGCTACGATTTGAGCATTGAGCAGGTGCTCGATCTGCTCGGTGGGGCGCCGCCTGAGTGGTTTGAGCTCACGCTGCACCAGCACATGCCGATGTTTCACATGGAGCACTGCGCCTTCGCGGCATTCATGAGCGAGGGAACGGATTTCACGAACTGCGGCCGGCCGTGCGAAAAGCATCGCGTGCATCTGCGGGACCGCGTGGGCATGGCGCACCCTTTGAAAGCCGATGTTGGCTGCCGCAACACGCTCTTCAACGCCGTGCCACAGACAGGTGCTCAATACCTTGCCTCACTGCGCCAGGCTGGCCTGCGAGCTTTCCGCGTCGAATTGCTTGAGGAAGACAAGGCGGAATCGCTTCGCGTCCTGCGCACCTACCAGGATCTGCTGGCTGGAAAACGCCCCGCCGACGACATCTGGCGTGAATTGAAGGCTCAGAGCCAGCTCGGCGTGACGCGAGGAACCTGGGCGGAGCTCGCGTGAGCATTTTTCCGACTAATTCGACACGGGATGAGGCTTGCGCGGGAGCGTTTCGCGGGGATGGGTGAGATAAATTCCGTTTCCATCCACCGGACCCCACCCCGCATGGTCTTTGATCTCAGCGAGCATCTCAAAACCCCTCTCCAACGCAGGCTTTACCGCGTTTTCGGTCCTGCTTTGGAAAAGACGCTGGGGCTGACAGGCTTCAACGCGGTTTACGATGAATCCGCGCGGCTTTTCCGCGAGCATCCGCAGCATCCGAAAGTCTTCGCTTGGTTCGATTCCGTGGCGAAGGCGCTTCAGGCCCGCGAGCAGGTGGACCTGCCGTCAGGGTTCGAGTTTCCGAAATCGGGGCCGCTGATCATCATCGCCAACCATCCCTTTGGCATCGTCGATCCGGTGATGCTCAGCCGATGGGCGGCGCAGTTCCGGCCGGATTTGAAGGTGATGACGAACTCCATGATGCTCGCCATGAAGGAGCTGGAGGAACACATCATCGCGGTAAATCCTTTTGGTGGCGATAACGCCGCGAAACAGAACCTGAGGCCAATGAAGGATGCCATTCGCCTGCTGCGCAGCGGTGGCACGCTGATCATCTTTCCCGCCGGCGAAGTGGCCGCCTACAAGCCAGGCCGCGGCGTGGAAGAGCCCGCGTGGACGAATCACCTCGGCTCGCTCGTGCGCCGCACGCAGGCCACCGTGCTGCCGGTGTACTTCCCCGGCTCGAACAGCACCCTCTTCCACACCGCAGGCCTCATCCATCCGCGCCTGCGAACCAGCCTGCTGCTGCGTGAGTTTAACAAACGCGAGGGCACAGAGGTTCCGATGCGAGTGGGCCATCCGATCCCGTTTTCGCGGCTGAAGAAGTTCGAGGACGACGAGTCCCTCACCCGCTACCTGCGCATCCATACCTTTGTGCTGCATCAGAGAGGCAAGATGCCAAGGGTGGTGATCGAACCCAACGCCGATGGCACGCCGCCCGAGCCGGCGGCGGATTTTCAGACCCGCATGGTGTGCGAGGTGGACCAGCTCCGCGCCCGTGGTGGCAAGCTGGTGGGCCAGGGCAACCTTTCCGTCTATCAGGCACACTCGCATGAGATCCCGTGCCTGCTCCAGGAGATCGGCCGGCTGCGAGAGGTGACCTTCCGTGAGGTGGGCGAGGGCACCGGCGAGGCCTTGGACCTGGACCGCTTTGACCGCTACTACGAGCACCTCGTTCTTTGGGACGAGGAGAAGGAGCAGATCGCCGGCGCCTACCGTCTGGGCCGCGCGGACATCATTTTGCGCGAGTACGGGCCGAAAGGGCTCTACACGAGTACGCTGTTCCGCTTTGAAAAACCCTTCCTCTCCCATCTCGGCAATGCAGTGGAGATGGGACGCAGCTTCATCGTGAAGGCCTACCAACGGAATCTCGCCTCCCTGCCGCTGCTGTGGAAAGGCATCGCACACTGGATCGCCCGCAATCCGCAGTACACGAAGCTCTTCGGCCCCGTGAGCATCAGCCGCGACTACAACAGCCTTTCGCGAAAAATCATCGTGGCCTTCCTGCAGGACAACAAGCTGCACCCGCAGCTCGCCAGCTTTGTGAAGCCGCGCAATCCGTTCCGCTACATCCGCGGCCGCCGGCTCATGCGCGAGTTCATCTCCGCGAACCTGCAAAACGTGGACGACTGCTCCGCCCTCGTCTCCAGCGTGGAGACAGATGGCAAGGGCATCCCGGTGCTGCTGAAGCATTACCTCAAGCTCAATGCCACCATCCTGAGCTTCAATGTGGACAAGGACTTCTCCGACGTACTCGACGGGCTCATCATGGTTGATTTCAAGGAGATCGATCCCCGCACCTTGAGCAAGTACATGGGCGAGGAGAAATGCCGCGCTTACCTGGCGCAGCATGGCATCGAGCCGAAGGCCGAGTGAGAAACTCGACATCCTCGAACTATCCGCTGGCGGGTAATTCTAGCCTGAAAACGTCATAGGCATTCCGCGACATCAGAAATAACGCCACCGACATGGATAAATCGGGAGTTGGCGGAAGAACGAGGATCGCTAGAATCAGGCTCCGCATGAATGCCTCGCCCCCCATGAATGTGACGATGTTTCTCCGCCTCGCGGGCCTGCTTTTTTGCCTCCTTATCGGCTCCTGCGCTTATCCAGAGAACTGGCAGGATGCCCCAATGCCCTCGAACGGCCCCAGCCCGGTGCTGCGCGCCCTGCCTGCTGATGGCAGCGAACCTCTCTACAATGGTGCCGCGTCCATGAATGTGCCCACGCAGGCCACCACGCTGAACGACGTGGCCCGCATGCTCGCCGGCATGGACGCGAATGGTTACGACCAGCTCTCTGGCATCCGCAACTCCGCCACGTGGCAGCAGCATCGCCAGCGTCTCGATGTGATGTGGTCCACCCATGAGTCGCTTCATCGTGGTCCAATTCAAAGCTGGGCTGCCAGTGAGATAGCCGATGCTCAACAAGCGAGCACGCTGTTCTATCCCTTCAGCGGTCCGGATTTCCTTTTCGCCAGCGCCTTCTTCCCCACCGCGGAGACGTATGTGCTTTGCGGTCTCGAAGGAGCCGATCCGATGCCACAGCTTGGTGGCCTGAGTCCGGCGGAGATCGAAAACGGCCTCGCCCGGCTACGCACCACGCTCTCCACGAGCATGCAGTTCAGCTACTTCATCACCACGGACATGCGCAAGGACCTCCAGGCCACACGCTTTCGTGGCGTGCTGCCGGTGCTGATGGTCTTCCTCGCCCGCACCGGGCACACGATTGATTCGGTGGACACGGTGCGCCTCGATGGCGGCGGCACGGTGACGATGGCCGGCTCCTCTGGAAACACCGGGCTCATGATCCGCGCCCGCAGCGCCTGGGGGGCGCAGAAGCGCATGTTCTACTTCCGCCAGGATCTGTCGAATGGCGGGCTCAGCGGTTCCTTCCTGCGCTTTGTGCAGAGTTTCGGCCGCGTGCCGGCATTCACGAAGAGCGCCTCGTATCTCATGCACGACGGCGATTTCTCGAAGATCCGCGATTTCATCCTGCGCAATGCCAGTGTGATCGTGCAGGACCCCTCCGGCATCCCGTATGCCGAGTTTGGCCGCTATGGCTGGAACCTCTCCCTCTACGGCAACTACCAGGGCACGCTGGAGGTCTTCACCGGCTGCCAGCAGCCTGATCTCATGCGGGCCTACCGCAGCGGCCTCCATCCGGTGCAGCCGCTGAACTTTGGCATCGGCTACCTCTTCCAGCCGTCCAACACCTGCCTCATGGTGGCGCGGCCGCGCTGAGACGCGGAAAAAATTCACGCAGGGTTTGAATGCCGTGAAAGCGGCGGCGTCACACATGCCGCAACACCACTGCACACCATGAAAACCTCCGCGTTTCGTCTCCTCGTCGCCAGCACCCTGCTTTTGACACTCACCCTCACTTCCTGTGCTCCTTACGGTCCAGGATACGGCTATGGCCCCGGCGGCTGGGGCGGCTACGGTTCTCCCACACGTGCCGACGCCGCCGTCGGTGGAGCCCTCCTCGGCGCGGCTGCCGGTGGCATCATCGGCAATCAAAGCCGTCGCGGTCTGCAAGGCGCGGCCATCGGCGGCATCCTCGGCGCTCTCGCTGGCAACGCCATCCAGCAGAGCCGTGAGCGCCGCGCCTACCAAGGCTATGGCCAAGCCTACAACCGCTATCCTCAGCAGCACTGCCAGCCATCCTACAACGATGGCTACAACAACGGCTACGGCTACGACCAGGGCGACTATTACCCACAGCAGAGCTACGGCCGCCAGACCGGCTACAGCCCTTATGGCTGGCATTGATCCCCACTCATCCACGCTCTATTACCGGAAGGACGCCGCCTCGCGCGGCGTTCTTTTTGCCCTTCATCCGACCTCCTCATGAAACACACCGTTCTCTCCCTCCTCCTCGCGCTCAGCGTTTCCGCCAGCGCCGCGAATCCCTACCTCGGCCGCTGGGCCCTCACGATCCCGGGCGGCGGCGCAGGCTGGCTCGGTGTGGAAGAGAAAGACGGCAAGCTCAGCTCCAGCGTCCTCTGGGGCGGCGGCAGCGTGGTCCCCACCGCAGGCACGAAGCTCGATGGCGACAAATTGATCGTCACTCGCGAGCAAAAGAACAAGGAAGGCAAGGTCACCACCGAAACCATCACCGCCACCGCCGAGGGTGATGTCCTGAAGCTCACCACCGTGAAGCACAACCCGCAGGGCAAGCAGATGGGCCAGCCCGCCGAGTTTACCGGCAAACGCATCGCCGACATCCCCGCGAAGCCCGATCTCTCCAAAGTGAAGTTCGGCGAGCAGATCCAGCTTCTCAATGGCAAGGACCTCACCGGCTGGCGCTTGCTCAAAGAAGGCGCTGACAACGGCTGGAGCGTGGTCGATGGCATCCTGCAAAACCGCGTCGTGAAGGCCAAAGATAAACACTTCGGCAATCTGCGCACCGAAGCCGAGTTTGAGGACTTCAACTTCAAGACGGAAGTCCGCACGCAGGAAGGCAGCAACAGCGGCATCTACCTCCGCGGCATTTACGAGGTGCAGGTCATGGAAAGCTTTGGCAAGCCGCTCGACTCCCATCACATGGGCGCTCTCTACAGCCGCATCACCCCGAGCGTGAACGCCGAAAAGCCCATCGGCGAGTGGCAGACGCTCGACATCACCCTCGTGGACCGTCACCTCACCGTCATCCTCAATGGCAAGACCATCATCGACAACCAGCCTGTGCTCGGCTGCACCGGCGGTGCGATGACCAGCGATGAGTTCAAGCCCGGCCCCATCTATCTTCAAGGCGACCACACCAACGTGGACTATCGCAACATGCTGCTTCGCCCCGTCGTGAAGTAAAAACTCGTGTCTCGCCGCTGGATCAAACGCCTCGCCATTCCTGCCGCGCTGCTCGCCGCAGGATGGTGGGGCCTTCCGTGGCTCGTTGATCTGCCCGATCTCACGCCGCCAGCGGCCTCGCCGGTGTTTCTGGCACGCGATGGCACACCGCTGAGGCATCTGCTGGATGAAAACGGCACGCGCCATGCCGCGCCGGTGCGCTTCGATGAGATTCCCGAGGTCATGCGGCATGCGATGCTCGCCGCCGAGGACAAGCGCTTCTTCTCGCATGGCGGCATCGACCTCCTCGCCATCGGCCGCGCCGCGTGGGACAATGCTCGCAGCGGCAAAATCGTCTCCGGCGCATCGACGATTCATCAGCAGCTCATCAAAAACTGCACACCGCGAAGTGGACGCCGCAGCTTCACCATCAAACTTACCGAGGCGCTGCAAGCACGCCACCTCGCGATGACCTGGAGCCGCGAGAAGGTGCTCGCCGCCTACCTCAGCCGCATCTCCTTCGGCAACAACCTCACCGGCATCACCACTGCGGCCTCCGGTTACTTTCACAAGCCGCTCGCCGACCTCACACCCGCCGAGTGCGCGCTGCTCGCCGCGTTGCCACAGAGTCCCACACGCTGGAATCCCTTCCGCGAAGTGAAAAGCATCCTGCCGCGTCAGCAGGCCATTTTGGAGAAAATGCATGCCCAGGGCTGGTTGAGCGCCGAGCAGCTCCAAACCGCTCTCGCTCAAGAAATCGTCATCCAGCGCTTCAGCGGCGGTTTTGCCGCGCCGCATGTCGTCGAGGCCGTCAAAGGCTCTGAAACGACTCGCACGACCATCGATGCGCTTTTGCAGCAGCAGGTCGAAACCATCATCGCCCAGCGCATCGCCACGCTGCGATCAAAGAACGTCGGTCACGCCGCCGTCGTCGTGCTCGACAATGCCAGCGGCGATGTTTTGGCGCTCTCTGGCTCGCGTGATTTCTTCGCCAAGGATGGCGGGCAGATCAATGGAGCCTGGGTGCCGCACTCGCCCGGCTCCGCGTTGAAGCCGTTCACCTATCTGCTCGCGTTCGAGCGTGGAGCCACGCCCGGCAGCATCGTCGCGGATCTTCCCATCGAGTTCCGCACCGCCACCGGCACCTACAAGCCGGAAAACTACGCCCTGCGCAGTTTCGGCCCGATGACCTACCGCGCCGCGCTTGGCAATTCGCTCAACATCTCCGCCGTCCGTGTGCTCGACAGCATCGGCGGAGCCGAAACCTTGCTCGCAAAGCTTCAAGAACTCGGCCTCAGCACGCTCACCGAGCCCGTCGAGCACTACGGCCTCGGTTTGACCATCGGCAATGCGCCCGTGCGCTTGCTCGAGCTCGCCAATGCCTACGCCACGCTCGCCCGACTCGGCCTTCACAAGCCCTGGCGACTGCAAAACACGCCCTCCGAGGAACAGCGCATCCTTCCCGAAAAAGAATGCTACCTCATCGCCGACATCCTCAGCGACAACCAAGCGCGTGAAATGGCCTTCGGTGCTCATTCACCCCTTCGCCTGCCCTTCCGCTGCGCCGCCAAAACCGGCACCAGCACCTCTTTTCGCGACAACTGGACGCTCGGCTTCACCGCCGCCTTCACCGTCGGCGTGTGGGTGGGAAATTTCGACAACACACCCATGCAGGACGTCTCCGGCGTCACCGGCGCAGGTCCCATCTTCCGTGATGTGATGCTGCATCTGCACGAGCACCGCGATGCCACCTGGCCCGCGCAGCCCGCGCAGCCCGCCGGCCTCGTCCGCGCCCGCATCGATCCACGCACCGGCCACCGCCTCACCCCGCAAACACCCCCGAGCCGCCTCAGCCGCGAGGAACTCTTCATCGAAGGAAAACTGCCACCACCCGCCAGCGAAGCCGATTACGACACCCGCGGCCGCGCCATTCTAGCCCGCGAATATGCCGCGTGGGCCGCCTCGCGTGAAAACTGGCTCGGCAACCTCGTCACCGTCGCCACCGAAGAGGCAAAGCCACAGCTCCGCATCATCAACCCCATCCCCGGCACCGTCATCCGCCTAGATCCCGACATCCCAGGCGGCGGCACACGCCTCCTCCTGCAAGCCGAAGGCACCCGCGCCCCTCGCTGGACCTCCCCCACCCTCGAAATCCGCCTTGAATCCGGCCACCTCATCGCCCACCTCAAACCCGGCCGCCACGACATCACCCTCGAAGACCCCGCCACCAACCGAAAGCAGCGCACGTTTCTCATCGTGCACGAAGAGTGAAGCAACAGAATGTAGCCCTCTTAGCATGGAGTATTACATAATATTAATTACTTAAAAATAACTATTATATATAATACTGTTTTGATTTACTTATTTATTATCGCTTAAATATCATTAACAAATTCGATAGCTGCAATCTAAGCAATGCTTAGTCTAGATCATTAAATAGCGACCAATCAATACAGAACCCACATGAAACTGACCTATCAAATCGCCATCGCACTAGCTTTCTTTAAATTAGCCTTCGCTGAAGCAGAGTCTCATTATGAGAGACTTCAAGATGCGAAAGAAGATACTGAACAACAAATCAAGGACATTGAGCAAGACACAAAAGACTATAATGACGCCATTCGTGAAGCTGAAAGCTACGGCACAGAGCCGATGATAGACGATCCAGAAGAGGGCTTGCTTACCGGCTACGAGGTAGCCGATAAGCTTGAGGAAGAGCAAGAGCAGTATTTGGAAGACCAAGAGGAACGCCTCGAAGATTTGGGGGAGCAGCTTGATGCTATCAACGAGTCCATCGAGACCTACGAAAGGGAAAACTTTATTTGAAGATAACTCAGGGGGCTTGCTACTTATAGCAATCCTCCATCTCGCCCTATGGAGTCACCACATGTGGTGAGATTGGTTTTTTGCACAATATACTAGCTTCCCCTTCACTATAAAAAGATTGGAGGTCTGAAACTTCATGAAGAAAACTTTGACTCTTTTGTTTTTGGTTGGGGTTCTGATTTTTGCCTCAAAATACTTTGTGCCTGCTGATTCAAGTCAGGCGGCATCAAACGCTGTGACCGAATCAGATTCGAACATGCCGCCTCACTCGAAGCTTCCAACTAACGAGCATAAAAGACCAAATCTCTCTCAACCGGGCGATTTGGAACTCGAGGCAAAAACCGCCCAGATCAATAAATTATTTGCGAATATCCAACAGAAAGATCGCGAATATGCAGCGAAGATGAAAGGGCACCAAGAACGCCTCCCTTTTCGCTCGGAACTGAAGCGAAAGACACTCGAATATGATATGGAGCCCAATATGCACATCCTGCAGACATGGGGTTTTTCAGAGGAGCAAATTGGACAACTTAGAGACATTCTCACAAAACGTGATCTAGCACTGTTTGATTTGCGGCAAAAACGTTTGGCAGAACCGGGAATTCAGAAAAGACAGGAACTGTCCGCAGTCTCAAAAAAAATTGAAGAGGAATCTCGTGAATCAATAAAGCAAATCCTCGGTTCAGAGTTCGCGGCAGAGTTCGAAAAGTTTGAAACAACAAACGTCAAGCGGTCTGGCCTTCCTGACTAATGAAGCCATGCAAGATTTTCATTGTTGAGTTCACTTCGAGTCCTCGTGAAACACAAAAGCCATGGTTTACCCTAAAGCCACTGGAGAGTGTTTGTGTGAGAACAGTAAGTGGCGCCTGACTTGCGTATTTTGCCCCCACGCAAGTCACCAAGCCGTTGTTTGCCTTCCGGCCGGGACCTGCCATCATGCGCGGCGTGACTGAAGTCATCCGAATCCCCGGCAGGGCCTTCCTGCATTTCATCTCCTACATGGGCCAGATCGCCTTTCTGGTGCGCGAACTGCTGACCGCGTTCGCCAACCGGGTGTGGCGGCTGAATCTCGTGGCGCACCAGATCGTTTCCATCGGCTACGGCTCGCAGGCGGTGGTGATCGTGACCGGGGCCTTCACTGGCGCGGTGTTCACCTTCCAGACCTACGCGAAGTTCAAGGATTTCGGCGTGGAGAGCAGCGTCGGGGCCATCGTCTCCGTGGCGCTGTGCCGGGAGCTGGGGCCCGTGCTGGCCGGCCTCATGGTCGGCGGCCGCGTGGGAGCGGCCATGGCGGCGGACATCGGCACGATGAAGGTCACCGAACAAGTCGATGCGCTCCGGGTGATGGGCGTGCATCCGGTGGACTACCTCGTGCTGCCGCGGTTCATCGCCATGATGATCTCCATGCCGCTGCTGGTGGCGGAATCCATCTCCTTCGGCCTCATGGCCTCCTACGCGGTGGCGGTCTTTGGCTACGGCGTGCCTCACGCATGGTTCGTGCATCACATGATCGACCACACGAACCACTGGGACATCGTCATCGGCATGATCAAGGGCTTCGCCTTCGGCATCATCATCACCCTCGTTGCCTGCCACCAGGGCCTGCGGGCGGAAAACGGCGCGGTCGGCGTCGGCATCGGCACCACACGGGCGGTCGTCATCAGCTCGCTGGTGATGCTCATCGCGAATTTCTTCCTTTCCATCCTGCTGAACTACATCTGGCCTCTCGGCAACAATGTCTAAGCACCGCCCGGCATGATCGACCGCACCCAAGAGCCCTTCATCCGCATCCGCGGCCTGCACAAGCGCATCGGCTGGCAGGAGATCCTGCGCGGCATCGACCTTGATGTCTGGCGCGGCGAGACGCTCTGCATCATCGGCCCCAGCGGTGAGGGCAAGACGGTGACGATGAAGCATGTCATCGGCCTCATGCAGCCGGACGCCGGTGCCGTGGAGGTGGATGGCATCCAGGTGAACGGCCTCCGCGAGCGCGAGCTGGCCCCCGTGCGGCAACGCGTGAGCATGCTTTTCCAAAACGCCGCCCTCTTTGACAGCCTCACCGTCGAGCGAAACGTGGCCTTCCCGCTCATCGAGGCCGGTGTCCGGGACAAAAAGGAGATCAAGGACCGCGTGCGGGAGGCCCTGGAGGTCGTCGGTCTCGGTCAGCACGGCGACAAGCTGCCCGTGAACCTCTCCGGCGGGATGCGCAAACGCGCCGGCATCGCCCGCGCCATCGTGGGCCGTGCCCAGTGCATCCTTTACGACGAACCCACCTCCTCGCTCGATCCTGTGGTCTCCGATGTGATCGACACCGTCATCCTGCGCCTGCAGGAGCGCCACGGCATCACCTCGCTCGTCGTCACGCATGACATGAAGAGCCTCTTCAAGATCGCCGACCGCATCGCGATGCTCAAAGACGGCCTCCTTCTTTTCCTCGGCACGAAAGAGGAGCTCCGCGCCAGCGAGAACCCCGTCGTCCAGGACTTCATCAACGGCCGCGCCGATGTGGACTTCTGATTTTCATCCCTTATCCCTCATCTCTCATCCCCCACTCCCATGGAAGAACGTGACAAAAAAACCGAGCTGCTCGTCGGGCTGTTTCTCACCGTCGGACTCGTCATGCTCAGTCTCCTCGTGCTGCAATTCGGCAGCGTGCGCGACCTTTTCAAAGGCAGCTACTTCCTCAGCGTGAGCTTCCCGAACGCCTCCGGTCTCAAGGAGGCGTCGCCCGTCGTGCTCGCCGGCAAGCGCATCGGCAAGGTGAAGAACAAGCCCCGCCACAACAAGACCTACACCGGCGTCATCATCGACCTCGAAATCTTCAAAGGCGAGAAAATCCCCGCGAACTCCACCTTCACCATCACCACCGCCGGCCTCATGGGGGATGCGTTTGTCGATATCGAGCCGCCCAAGGCCATCACCGACGAATTCATCAGCGAGACTTTGACGGAGATCATCCCCGGCCAGGAGGCCAGCGGCCTCAGTGACCTCCAAAGCGCCGCCGAGCGCATCGGCAAGCAAGTCAGCTCCGTGCTCCAGGACGATCTCAAACCCGCTCTCGGTGAGATCAAAGAAGCCATGACCAAGGTTAACAAAGACGCCCTCTCCAAAGAGACCATCGATAAGTTCAAGAGCGCCATGACCAAGCTCGATACCACGCTCACCCGCGTGGACGAGAAGCTCCTGAACGAGGAGAACTCCAAAAACCTCAAGGAAGCCATCGCCGAACTCAAAGACGCCTCCACCAGCTTCAAGAACGCCTCCAAATCCATCGAAGACAGCTCGAAGAAGCTCTCCCCGCTTATCGACAAGCTCGACGCCCCCATCGCGAAGGTGGACAAGGTCATGACCACGGCGGACGACGCCATGAAATCCATCAAGACCGCCGCCGACAGCTTCTCCGTGGCCGCCAAGAACATCACCAACGGCAAAGGTCTCCTCGGCGCCCTTATCAACGACCCTCAAATGAAGGCCGACTTCCACGACCTCATCTACAACGCCAAGGTGAACGGCTTTGTCTGGTATAAAAACACCGCCGACAAGGAGCGAGCCAAGCAGGAAACGCCCCCCGCCCCGCAGCCCCAGCCCGCGAAGCGCAAGTCGCTGTTTGGGAATTAGGCCGAGACATGCTCCGCGACATCGCGTGAAGTTAACGCGAGATCTGGGGGGGCTAACCTCAATGCCATTAAGCAATCCTGGGGGCACACAAAGCCGCCCCGTCACCCCAGCCCGCTCCCCGGAACAGACCGTCAAATGCTGACACATTTTTCGCCGGGGAGACGGAGACAGAAGCTGGCGCGAGATTCAGATTCCTCTCCCCCGCGAAAAGCGCGTTTCGTCATCCGTGAACTCCGGGGGAGAGGTTAGGTGCACTGCCATTTGGTTAGCGATCCGGCCTGCAACGCTGCTTCGACTCCCAGTCGAAGCTACGGCAACCGCCGCGAGGCGTAGCTTCGATTGGCAATCGAAGTCGAACGTCCCCTGACTTCGCCTCGTTGCTAAACTAAATGGCAGGGGAGGTTAGGTGAGGGGTGACGTTGAAGGCCGTTCAGGATTGCTTCACGGCATGGGGTTGAACAAAGTAGAACACGATTGGTGAGCAAGCCCTGCCAGGAAGTTCCCGGAGCAAGCCGCGAAAGCCCAAGGCTCACACCGACGTTCACGCGGCATGCCTGACTTCCTCCACGTCTCCCGCCGCGATTTCTTCAAGCACAGCGCCCTCGGCAGCGCGGCGCTGGGCTCGCTGCTCGCGAACGATCTGCCCGCGGCTTCCGCCAGCCTTTCGCGACCGCATTTTGCGCCAAAGGCAAAGCATGTGATCTACCTGCACATGATCGGAGCGCCCTCGCAGCTCGATCTTTTCGATCACAAGCCGCTGCTGAACAAACTCGACGGCCAGAAGTGCCCGGAGGAGCTCACCAAAGGCAAGCGTTTCGCCTTCATCGGCGGAGAGATGACGCTCGCCGGCTCGGAATTTCAGTTCAAACGCCATGGGCAGAGCGGGCTGGAGCTTTCGGAAATCCTGCCGCACCTCAGCACCGTGGCGGATGACATCTGCGTAGTGAAATCCCTCCACACGAACGAGATCAATCACGCTCCGGCGCAGATGTTTCTGCACACCGGCTTCGGTCAGGGCGGCCGGCCCAGCATGGGAGCGTGGGTCACTTACGGCCTCGGCAGTGAGAACCGCGATCTACCTTCTTATGTGGTGATGCTCTCCGGCCCGCCTGGAGGTGCGGGCACCTCGCTGTGGAGCACAGGCTTCCTTCCCAGCGTGCATCAGGGCATTCAATTTCGCGGCAGCGGAGAGCCGGTGCTCTTCCTCGAAAATCCCGCTGGCCATGGCAGTAGCGAGCGCCGCCGTGTGCTCGATGCGGTGAAGGCGCTGAACGAGCAGCAACTCGCCGCCGTGCGTGATCCTGAGATCGCCACCCGCATCAGTCAGTATGAAATGGCTTACCGCATGCAGACCAGCGTGCCGGAGCTGATGGACATCTCCCGCGAAAACAAGGCCACGCTCGACATGTATGGTGCCACGCCCGGCAAAGCCTCGTTTGCGAACAACTGCCTGCTCGCCCGCCGCCTCATCGAGCGTGGCACTCGCATCGTGCAGCTCTTTGATTCGGATTGGGACCACCACGGCGGCCTGAACAAGCGTTTGCGTGAAAAAGCGAAGGACGTGGATCAGCCGATGGCCGCTCTCGTTCGCGATCTGAAGCAACGCGGCCTGCTCGATGAAACGCTCGTGATCTGGGGCGGTGAGTTTGGCCGCACCCCGCTACGCCAGGGCATCAACGCAGACGGCACGAAGACCTCCGCCGGCCGCGATCACCACAAGGACGCCTACACGATGTGGATGGCTGGTGGCGGCATCAAACCCGGCATCACTTACGGCAAGACAGATGACTACGGCTTCAACGTCGTCGAAAACCCCGTCCACACCCACGACCTGAACGCCACGGTGCTCCACCTGCTCGGTCTCGATCACGAACGCCTCACCTTCCGCTACCAAGGCCGCGATTACCGCCTCACCGATGTGCATGGTGAGCTTGTCCACGGCATCCTAGCATGATCAACCGCCGCAAACCTTGCACGGCTGACCTTCCGTAGGCTGGCAAGGATATTGAGCGTTGTAGTAACGACATTTCGAACTGTGCCGAATGCCGCTTTTGCTCAGGCTCCAACCTGCTGGAGGCGGATTCGCACCCGCTGGCATGTTGGCCGCAGGCGCGGCGACCTTCGGTGGGGTGATTTTGCGTGGTTT
Organism: Verrucomicrobiota bacterium; assembly: GCA_046051905.1. Taxonomy (GTDB): domain Bacteria; phylum Verrucomicrobiota; class Verrucomicrobiia; order Verrucomicrobiales; family Verrucomicrobiaceae; genus Prosthecobacter. Next base: position 74 of record JBJONJ010000259.1, on the reverse strand, counting down.
GTTGATCTCAAAGGTCGCCACTACGAGCACGCTGGAGGCGAGAAGGGCTTTGCCATTCGCCTCCATATCCTCGG
>JBJONJ010000258.1:0-8079 GCA_046051905.1 Verrucomicrobiota bacterium | reverse complement strand
ACGCCGGGCGGCATTCCCTCCGGCCCCGGTTTTGTGAATGAGCAGATGATAGCACTCGGCAGCGGAATCGGCAGCCCGAGCGTGATCGTAAGCGATGTCATTTACGTCCGCGACACCGTGCCGCTCGGCTCCACGCCGCATCGTTTCATGCGCTTGCAGGTGCAAAGGCAGCCTTGAGTGCCAGATCGAGGCGGCGGGTGCGTTTTGTGCGCACCATGAAGCACGTTCTTGTTTTCGTTTTCCTCGTCTCCACCGCCTTCGGGCAGGACCTGGCCGCTCAGAAGCAAAAAGTCCGCGATACAGCCGCCGCCAACCAGATCGATCTCCGGCTCGATCAACCTTACGCGGGCAATGAGAACGCGAAGCAGATGGTGGATGTGTATCTGCCGAAGAAACGAAACAGCGAGAAGCCGCTGCCGGTCATCGCTCTCATTCATGGTGGTGGCTGGGTGAATGGCGACCGCCTCGGTTACGCGGCGCAGGCCATCCAGCTCGCCCGCACCGGCGACTACGCTGCGGTCACGGTCGGCTATCGCCTCACAAAAGAGGCTCACTGGCCGGCCCAAGTGCATGATTGCAAGGCCGCCATCCGCTGGATTCGCGCCCATGCGAAGGAATTGAACCTCGACGCGGACAAGATCGCCGCCTGGGGCAGCTCGGCGGGCGGTCATCTCTCCTCGCTGCTCGGCACCAGCGGCGATGTGAAGGCGCTGGAAGGCGATCTTGGCCCCAACACCAGCTTCAGCAGCCGCGTGCAAGGCGTCGTCAATCTGTGTGGCCCGGAGGACTTCACGCAGGCGCTCATGTTCGACAAGGATGGCCAACCGGTCTGGAAAGACGACGCGGTGAGCGGCCTGCTCGGCGGGAATGCGCAGGAAAAGACCGCCGAGGCCACGGCAGCCTCCCCTGTGACCTATGTCAGCAAGGATGATCCACCCTTCATCACCTTACACGGCACCAAGGATCAACGCGTGGCCTTTTTGCATGCTGTGTTAATCCATGAAGCGATTGGAAAAGCAGGCGGCATGTCCGCTTTAATTCCTATCACCGATGGCGGTCACAGCTCCGTGAGCCATCCGGAGGTCAAAATCCGCGGCCAGCAGTTCACCGACAGAGTCCTTCGTGGCATCGAAACCACCATCGACACATCCCCGCTACTGGCTTTGCCAGCACCTCCCACGAAGTGAGAGGGCGTCGCGATTCGCACAGACTTTGTCGTGGAGTTTGGGGCATGGGTTTCGTTATTCTTGCTCCATGAAGCTCTTTCTATGTGTTGCCTTTCTCTCGTCGATTGCTCTCGCTGATGACTCGGCGAAACTCGTCGCGCTGCTCGCCAAAGGCGGTGTCGTGACGATTCCTGCCGGTGATTACCAGCTCGATGGCTCGAAGCCGATTTCGCTGCGTTCGAACACAACGGTCATGGCCCACGGCGCACGCTTCATCCTGCCGGAGACGCTGCCGGATCAGGCTCGTGTGGTGCTTTTTGCCGGGGAAAACATCGCGCACCTTGCGTGGCATGGCGGCGAGTTCATTGGGCATGTGTTTGATCCGGCGAAGAAGGACAACACCTGGGAGCCGAATGCGAACACGAAGGGTATCGAGATCACGACCACCGTCGCAGGCGGCACGCATGACATCCTATTTCGCGAGGTGAAGTCGAACGGCATGGCCGCTGCGGTCATCGGCGTGCATGGCAAATCCGGCAGAAAGAGCGAGAGCGAGGTGGAGCACTACGCCGAGCGTGTCGCGCTCGAAAGCTGCACGCTGCTGCGAAGCGGGAAGTTCATGTGGGACTACGGCTACCTGTGGCAAATCATGACCTTCCCTGAGGCCTACGAGCCCTGGGAAGTCGAGCGGGCGAAGAAATACTTCCGCACCGATCTCATGCGCGAGGCGACCTTTAGCGGCGACGTCGTGACATTCGACAACACGAAGCGGCCCATCGCCGTCAGCGCCGCCGAGGAGCCGAAAGAAGCGATCACCTTCCTGGGAGCCGATTTGCCGAAAAACATCGTTCGCGGCCTGCAATACTTCGTCGTCGAGTCCACGCCCACACACATCAAAATCGCCGAAAAGCCCGGCGGAGCGCCGATTCGCTTCGAGAAGGATGGCAGCGGCTCGTTAGCCTTCAACATCCAGGCCACCTACCTCGCCGCCTATGCTCCGACAGGCAGCGGACCCGGCAAAGGAGCCTTCGACATCGTCGGTGCCCGCGAGGTGCGTGTCACTGGCTGCCAGCTCAGCGCCATTGGGGACACGATGCACATCCAGCGCTGCCGAAGCATCGTCTTCGCAAACAACCACATCCTCGGCAGCCGCATGGGTGCGTTCTTTCTGGCCGAGTTCTGCCAGAACGCCACCATCACCGGCAACCTCGTCGATGGCACCAACGGCAGCCGCGTCATCAGCGTCGAGAAAAGCTGCACCGATGTCACCATGACCGGCAACACCTTCCGCAATGGCGGACGCGGTGCCTGGATCAACCAACCGGTGAACTTCATCATGACCGGCAACGTCTTCATCAACAACACCACGAAGAACGACCCCGATCCCCACCTCGGCCGCATCGCCTTCCAAACCGCGAAGCCTGGCCAGTTCCCCGAGCTTTATTTCACCCTCTACGAACCCAACGCCACCTACGGCCCCATCATCGTGAAGGACAACCTCTTCCAGCTCGGCGATCATTGCCCAGAGGAAGCGGTGACGTTTGCGCCAAATGGCCACGACCTCGTTTTCACGGGTAATACCTTCCAGCGAGCAGGTGAACGGGTTGGAAACCTCGTTCTACTCAGCGTCGATCCCACCTGCACGCGTGGAACCATCGAAGGCAACCTCGGCGCGAAGAGCGTGAAGAAGCCCGTCGATTTCAATCATGGGCGGCGATGAAAATTCCCGCTCTCCAGGCGTGACGGAAGCCACATTCCGTGCACTGTTCGGGCGAACTCATGGAACTCACGCGCAAACTCGAAATCCTTGCTGATGCGGCGAAATATGACGCGTCCTGCGCCAGCTCCGGCGCGGCGAGGAAGGACTCGCGGGATGGGAAAGGCATCGGCTCCACCGGCGGCATGGGCATTTGCCACAGCTACACGCCGGATGGGCGCTGCGTGTCGCTGCTGAAGGTGCTGCTCACGAACGCCTGCCTCTACGATTGTCATTACTGCATTAACCGCCGCTCCAGCAATGTGCAGCGGGCACGCTTCACCCCCGAGGAGGTCGTGAAGCTCACGCTCGATTTCTACAAACGAAACTACATCGAGGGCCTCTTCCTCAGCAGCGGCATCGTGCGCAGTGCAGATTACACGATGGAGCAGGTCATCGAGGTGGCGCGGCAGCTCCGCGAGGTGCACCACTTCCGCGGCTACATCCATTTGAAGACCATTCCCGAGGCCTCGCAGGCGCTCATCGACAAGGCCGGGCGCTTCGCCGACCGCATCAGCATCAACATCGAGCTGCCCTCGCAGCAGAGCCTCGACCGTCTCGCGCCGGAAAAGAACCTCACGAACACGAAGCAGGCCATGCAAGGCATCCGCCAGCGCATCGACGAAAACCTCGCGGCGAAAAAAGAAGCGCGACAGATCGTGAACCGCCCGCGAGTCAAAGTGCCCGCCTTTGCCACCGGCCAGAGCACCCAGATGATCGTCGGCGCGGATGATTCCACCGACGCACTCGTGCTGCACCGGGCCGATGAGTTGTATCGCGAGGTGCGCCTGCGCCGCGTTTACTACAGCGGCTTCAGCCCCATCCCCGAGCCCAGCGTGCTGCTGCCCATCAAGCCGCCGCCGCTCGTCCGTGAGCACCGTTTGTATCAGGCCGACTGGCTGCTGCGCTTCTACGGCTTCGATGTCGGCGAATTGCTGCCCAAAGAAGACCCCAATCTCGATCTCGACCTTGATCCGAAGCTCGCGTGGGCTTTGCGAAACCGCGCCGTCTTCCCTGTGGACATCAACCGCGCCTCACAGGAGCTGCTGTGGCGCATCCCCGGCCTCGGCACCGTCAATGTTGCCCGCATTCTCGCCGCGCGAAGGTGGTCACGCCTCACCCTCGTCGATCTGCAACGCATGCGGGTGAACCTCAAAAAAGTGCAGCCCTTCATCGTCGCCGCCGATCACCGCCCGCGCCTCGCCCTGCTCGAAAGCACGAACCTCCGCCAGCACTTCCTCCCCGGCCCGCGACAGCTCGAACTCAACTTCAACACCCCACCTACCGCCACGGCTGCTGATGCTGCGATGGCACTCAGCGGCCAGTTATGATCTCCGCTATCATCCAGCCCACTTTCGAAGCCTGGCGTTCCAAGGCCCGCGAGCTACTGCGGCATGGTGTGAAGCCCGAGGAAGTGCAGTGGGCCGATGAATCGCAAACTCCGTCTCTGTTGGCCGAGGATGCGGTGACCTACGGCGAAGCACGAAAAGACGCCGTGAAGGTTCCCGCCGAGTTTTTGCGCCTCGCCGCCAACGTGTGCGCTCACACCGATGAAGGCCGTTTTGCCATCCTGTATCGGCTTTTGCATCGTCTGACCCTCGGTGGCGAAAAACACCTGCTCGCCATGCCTTCAGACCGTGACATGCATCAGTGCAACATGTGGGCGAAGGCCGTGAGCCGCGACATCCACAAGATGCATGCCTTCGTGCGCTTCCGCCTCGTCGGTGTGAATGAAGAAACCGGCCACGAGCAATTTGTGGCGTGGTTTGAGCCCGAGTATCGCATCACACGCCTCGCCGCGCCGTTTTTCGAGAAACGCTTCGCCGGCATGGAGTGGTCTATTTTGACGCCCGACGAGTGCGCGAGCTGGGACGGCGAAAAACTCACCTTCATGCCCGGCATGAGCCGCCATGATGCTCCCGCTGCCGATGCCCACGACGACCTCTGGCGCACCTACTACCGCAGCATCTTCAATCCCGCCCGCCTCAAGGTGAAAGCCATGCAGTCCGAGATGCCGATGAAGTATTGGAGGAACCTCCCCGAGGCCGAAATCATCGCCGGCCTCATCAACGGCAGCGAAAAGCGCGTCGAAACGATGATTCAAACACCCGAGCGCCCCGTGAAGCCTGCGCCGGACAACGCGTATCTGCGCGGGCTGCGTGGTAGGCGTGTTTCATCCTGAAGACTTCTACCCGTGCGTCAGTTGACGGTGAGCCTGGTTGCGAAAGCCTTGCAGCCTCGAAGAGCTGTCAGGCATGACTTCGAGCATGGCATAGCCATTGTTATCCGTGCCGCTGCCTTCGACCATGGCGACGAGGGTGGTGTAATGAATGCCCGCGATCTGCTGGTAGTCGTTTTTGTGCGAGTGACCTTGGAAAACGGCCAGCACCTTGCCGGACTTTTCGAGCAGCGAGCGCACAGCGGGCGCGTTTTGCACGGCGTGGGCTTTGTCGGCATCGAGTCGCTGATGCGCGAGGACGATGACGGGGCCGCTGGCCTTGCTGAGTTCGCTTTCGAGCCACCCGAGCTGGCTGGCAGGAATGTTCGCGTCCTTCCAGTCGAAGTTTTTGCGTGAGTAAGGCGTGCCATCGCCGCGGAAGCAGGCGTCGAGGATGATGAAGGTCACGCCATCGGCCTCGAAGCTCTCATGACCACCGCTGGCCTTCGTGTGCGCGGTGAACTCCTGCTTCGTGAGCGTGCCGACGCAGTGATTGCCCAACACGTAGTGCCGGGTCATCGAAAGCTTCGCAAAGTGCGATTCCATCGTCTGGAGCCATTCGATCTCCTTTTCGACCGAATCGGCCTGATCGATGAAATCGCCGAGTTCGACCACCAAGGCTGGCTTTTCGCGATTCATGACCTCGACAGCCTCATCGAGCTTTGCGAGTGCCTCGCGGTAAAAGCGAGTTTTCGTCGGCGGCTTGTCCGCGTAGTGCAGATCGGTCATCAAGCCGACCTTGATGAGTGGCTTGGCCTGCGAATCGGCCGCTTGAAGGCCGCTGAACCCTGCGAGGCACAGCGTGCTGTTTTGGAGAAAGGCGCGGCGGGTGAGCATGAAGAAAGTAGTTTCGGCTTTAGCCGAAGGATTCGGCTGTAGTTGCGACTAAAGTCGTCGCCGCTTTCACAGAGCTTTCACCTGCTGCATCGAGCCTGAAAAGCACTCATGCACATAGGCCATGGCCTTTTTCACCTTTGCCTGGGAGGCGGGATAGTCAGCATCGATGGCGCTGAGGGTTTCGAGGATCTTCTCGACGGGTGTTTCGTCCATTTCGAGCAGCCATTCAGGCAGGCCGATGTCTTTGAACATCCAGCACTTCGGCGAGTGGAACTCGGAGTAGGTGTGGATGATCGGCGTGCCGTTCGCGAGGGCGATGATGGGCGAATGCGGCTCGTGGCAGACGACGGTGTGGGCGCGGGCGAGAATGGAGGCGGCTTCATCGGCATTCCAGAACTCGTCGAGGTTCACGACGTGCTTCTGGATCTTCGGTGGCAGCGGATCGTGAATGAGGCGCTTGTTGTGGCCCATTTCTTTGAGAGTCTCGGGCGCGATGAGCACCTTGTGGCCGGTCTTTTTGACCCAAAGCGTGATGAGTTCGCGGAACTTCGCCGCGCGGTGTTCGTCATCGGCGATCTGCTTTGGCGTGGGATGCAGCGGGTTGAGCTTCTCCGGTCGCGGATCGTCCACGCCGGGGTATTTGGGCGTGTTGGTACGGATCATGACGGTGATGAACTTCTTCTCCTCCAATCCGAGCTTCTTCATCGTAGCGAGCCCGCGCTCGTCATCGCGCACATCAATCCCGAAACAGCCATCTGGGCCGAATTCCGCTTTCACGCCTGCACTTTGCAGAATGCTCAGCGTCTTCGTTTCACGCGTGTAAATGAACGCGGCGGCTTTCAGCAGCTCGATGCGCTCCGCCGCGCCCTCGCCCTGCACCATGGTGGGAAAGAAAGACTGGCCAAACAACCCGTAGCGCCGGCCGTGCTGGCGGCAGAACTTCATGTAGCTGAGGTCCTGGCCCATACCGGAGTTGCGAACGTAGAGATCGCAGCTTTTGACGGCTTCCTGGAGCTTCACGTCCTTCTCGCCTTTGCCATCGAGCTTGCCTTGCAGGAAATCGACCTTCGGAAAACGCGTCTTGAGCATGGCGAGGATACGCTCGTCCACCTTCATCGCCCACACGATGACCTTCACCTCCGGCAGATGCTGCTCCAGGACGCGCAGCGTGCCCGGCGTGTGACCGATGTCGCCGATGTTGATCGTGTCCCACGCGGATTGCAGGAGGATGGTCTTGGGTTTGCCATCAGCGGCAAAAACGGAGCCGCCGAGCGCGGCGGTGAGGGCGGAGATGAAATGACGGCGCGTGGGCATGATGAATGGAGACTTCGGAAGGCCGCTGAAACGCCGGTTTGGACAGGACCTTTACCCGTTCTTCAGCGACGCCATGTCGATGGAGAAGCGATACTTCACATCGGACTTCAGCAGGCGTTCGTAGGCTTCGTTGATCTGCTGGATGGCGATGACCTCGACATCGGAGACGATTTGATTCGCGCCGCAGAAGTCGAGCATCTCCTGCGTTTCGCCGAGGCCGCCGATGAGCGATCCGGCGAGGCGTTTGCGGCCAAAGAGCAAGCCGAAGGCAGAGACGGGCATCGGTTTATCCGGTGCGCCGACCAGGGTGAGCGTGCCGTCGGTGACGAGGAGGCTGAGGTAGGCGTTGATATCGTGATCGGCGGAGACGGTGTCGAGGATGAAGTCGAAGCTGCCGGCGTGCTTTTGCATCTCGTTCGCATCGCGGGTGAGGATGACCTCGTCGGCGCCGAGTCGCAACGCGTCGTCTTTTTTGCTGACGGAGGTGGTGAGCACGACGGTGTGAGCGCCGAAGGCATGCGCAAATTTCACGCCCATGTGCCCGAGGCCACCGAGGCCGATCACGCCGACCTTTTTGCCCTTCACATCGCCCCAGCGGCGGATGGGCGAGTAGGTGGTGATGCCAGCGCAAAGTAGCGGGGCAACGCCCGGGAGGTTCAGATTGGTGGGCACTTTGAGCGTGAAATGCTCGTCCACCACGATGCTGCTGGAGTAGCCGCCGTAGGTTACGGGCGCGGTGCCGTGCTTGTCGGGCGAGTTGTAGGTGAAGGTGGCGTGTGGGCAGAACT
>JBJONJ010000257.1:0-2790 GCA_046051905.1 Verrucomicrobiota bacterium | reverse complement strand
AATATCTTCCAACCGCGTCGTCATGCCGAGATTGCGCACCATGATCTCGCGCGGCCCGGCTTGCAGGTAACCGCTCGTCGCGTTGCCGGACGCACGCGCCACGGCGGCCTCGATCTCCTCGAAACTCGTGCCATGCGCCGCGAGACGGTTCGGATCCGGCTGCACCTGAATCTGCTGCACACCGCCGCCGATCGTCAGCACCTCCGCCACGCCGCTGAGGCTCTGCAAGCGCCGCCGAATCGTCCAATCCGCCAGCGTGCGCAGCTCCGGCGGCGTCATTTGGCCATCCCCACTCTTCAAGCCCACGAGCAAAATTTCCCCCATCAACGATGACACCGGCGTCATGCCCGATTTCGCGTTTTCGGGCAGTTTTGCGGCCTGCATGCGTTCCTGCACAAGCTGACGTGCCCGATAAATGTCCGTGCCCCAGCCAAACTCGGCAAACACGAGCGAAAGCCCCACATCTGAGTTCGAGCGCAGGCGGTCGAGCCCGCCGACACCCTGAACCGCGTTCTCAATCGGCTGCGTCACGAGCGTCTCCACCTCCTCAGGCGCGAGGCCCGGTGCCTCGGTGAGGATCGTCACCGTCGGCTTCGTCATGTCCGGCAGCACTTCGACGGGCAGTTGCGTGAGCGTTTGCGCCCCAAACAGCATGACGACGAGCGCGATCATCAAAATGAGCGCGCGGTGATGCAGCGAGAAGCGGATGAGGGAATTCAGCATGGCAACACCTCCTGCGCGAGAATTGAGCGTTGACGTTCGCTATCAATGATAGCACCTTGCCACATGCCACAACTACTCGTCCGTAATATCAATGAGTCGCTTGTCCGAAAACTCAAACGTCGTGCGCTCCTCCATGGAGTGTCGGCGGAGGAGGAGCATCGTCGCATTCTCAAGGAGACGCTTTCAGCCCGGCGGGCTAAAAAGAGAACTTTGATGGATTTTCTGCTATCGGACGATGCGGTCGTGCATCCGGAGGTGGAACTCGACCTCTCGCGGAGCCGTGATATTGAAAACCACCGTGACGTCGCTTTCTGATGGCCTTTCTGCTCGACACCAACGTGCTCTCCGAGCTCCGCAAAGACTCCAAAGCCGATGACAAAGTGCGCAAGTGGGCACGCATGCATGCCTCCCACCGCCATTGCATTAGCGCGATCACGATCGGGGAGATTCGCAAAGGCATCGAACTGCTGCGCCTCAAATCTCCGCAGCAATGCCCTGCATTTGAAAGCTGGCTTGCGAACATCAAAACGGAGTTCAGCGGGCAGGTGTTGGACATCACCGAGGAGATTGCGGAGCGCTGGGGAGCACTCATGGCAAAAAGACCGCGGCCTGCGATTGATGGATACCTCGCCGCCACAGCACTGGAACACGGGCTGAAGATTGTCACGCGCAACACGGCGGACTTTGCAGACTCCGGCGTGGCGGTCATCAACCCGTGGGAGTAGCTCCTTGATCATGGCACCACCTCCCGGCGTTTGAGGCTTGTGATGATCACGAGCACCAGCAACAGCCCACTCGTGCTCGCGAAGAAGATCGTGAGCGTGTTCCACTCGTTGCGAGACTCATCTTGGCCGTGATCGTGGTCGCCGTGAGCGGTTTGTTGTTCGGCGGTCATCTCCGTGCCGTCTTCGTTGTGCGCGTGGCCGTGCGCGGCATCGAGGGCTTCTTTGAGGCTCACGCTGCCTTTTCCGGCGAAGGCGAGTGCGTAGGCACCACGGGTGACGACTTCATCGCCGGGCAGCAAACCACTCACGACTTCGACGAAGCGATCATTTTGCGCCCCGAGCACGACAGCGGCCTTCACGAAGGCGTTTTTGAACTCGAAGTCCTTCACATAGACGAATCGCTGTGCCGGATCGCCCTGCACGGCACTGCGCGGGATGGACATGACGTTCTCACGCTGGCTCACGACGATGCTGAACTCCGCCTTCATTCCCGGCCGCAGCAAACGCTCGGGATTCGCGACGTGAAACGCGGCCTCGATGGTGCCGGTCGTTTCATCCGCCTCGACGGCGATGTGCGCGAGCTTGGCCTCGAAAACCTTTTCCGGCAGCGCGTGGAGCCGGATGTGCGCTTTTTGGCCGAGCTTCAATTTGCCGGCGAGATGCTGCGGCACATGCGCCACGGCTTCGACGGTGCTCAGGTCGTAAATCTCGATCAACGCGTCATCCGGCGACACAGGCTGCCCCTGCGCGATGTTGACCTTCGACACGACTCCGGCGATGGGAGCCTCCAATTTAATCACCGGCGGTGGATCGCCCGGCTGGCGGCTTTCGATCCACGCGACCTCCGCGCCCGCATCGACCTCCTGATGCGGAATGACGAGCACGGAGAATGCGCGCCCCGGTATGCGGCTGCTGACGACCGCCTTCTTGCCCGGAAGCACCTCGATGTGACCGAGCGAGAAAATGGTCTCCTCGAAAGAGGATTCTTCCGCCTCGGCGAATTCGAGGTTCATGTGCGAAACGGCGATGTCATCGAGAATGATGTCCGGCTTCGCGGCGATGACGTGAGACGTGAGCAGGATGAAGTAAAAGAGGCGTTTCATGGCAGCGTAGCTCCGGTGGCGGCTTCGTAGCGGATGCGGGCGAGGTGAAAGTCGCGCTCGGCATTGAGCGCGGCGGATTCGAGCTGGAGGCGCTGCTCCTGTGCGCGCAGGACGCTGAGGAGATCGGCCTGGCCGGCCTCGTAGGCTTTTTGCATCTCGGCAGTCTGTTGCGTGGCCAGCGGCAGGAGAGAGTCGCGCGTCTCGCGGACGATGGAGGCGTTTGTTTCCATCTCTTTGCG
>JBJONJ010000256.1:0-2790 GCA_046051905.1 Verrucomicrobiota bacterium | reverse complement strand
AACATTCATCATGAGGTAAACAGCGCCATTTGGCCCCTCACGAAAATACGGGAGGTGGGCAGGATCGTCTGGAGATGCTAACCTTGTCTTCAAGATACTCATCGGTCCATCAGCCCGAACGTCCTCCTACTCATCCGCTCGTGAAAATCGTCACCCTGCTCGCAGCCAGCCTGCTCGCCCAGTCCACGGCTCCGTGGGCCGAGCGGCTTGCGTTCTGGTCGCGGGCGGAGCTTGAACAAATGCGCCAGCGCATGGTGGCCATCGAGGCAGAGCTGAAAACACTGCCTGAGGCACGCATGGCTCACACGTCCAGCCGCAGAGGCTTCCAAAGCAGCCGAGTGGATGATGACGAAGCCCTGTGGGTCGAGGTGGCGCTGCCGGAGAAGCCTTTGGTGGACGCGATAGCGCTCATTCCTGTGCCTGCGCTCAAGGACGATGGCCATGGCACTTCTTTTGGTTTCCCTTTGCGCTATCGGATGGAGGTCACGGACGCTGCGGGCCGATCCCAGATCATTCATGAGTCTGAGGCCGATGTTCCCACTCCTGATGGCTTTCCGGTGGTGGTGCAGATCAAGCCCATCCAAGCACAGCGAATCCGTGTCACGGCTACCAAGCCTTGGCAGAGAAGTGAGCTGCGAGTGTTCGCGCTGTCGGAGTTGATGGTCTTCTCTGGCACAAGGAACGTGGCGCTTGGGGCTGAGGTCGTGGCACCGAGAAGCCGCATCCAGCCGCCAGCCTGGAGTGTCGAGAATCTTACGGATCACATTACGCCACTTGATTTGCCGTTGGCACCAGGAGTTCCAAGCATCAAAGGCTTTCACAGTGCGCTTGCCACTTCAGGACAGGATCAGAAGCAGGTTGGCATCATTTTACCACAAACGGTAGAGCTGGATGAGATCACACTGGTGCCTCTGCCTCGCCGGGAGCTGGCTACGTGGGGCACCTACGGGTTCCCGGAGCGCTTTCGTCTGGAAGTCTCTGCCAGCGAGGACTTCAGTGAGGCGAAGGTCATTGCCGACTTGAAGGACAGCAGCTTTACCACCCCAGGCATGAACCTGGTGAGCTTCTCCCTGCGTAAGCAGCCTGTGCGGGCCATTCGTCTGACGACATATTCACTTTGGCAGCGCTCAGGTGACTTCCTGCTGGCGCTGTCGGAGATCATGGCCTTTGCCGGAGGTGAGAACGTCGCTCTGAAGGCCAAGGCCTTCGCCAGCGACCAGCTCGACGATCCTGCTTACAGCCTTGCCGCACTCACGGATGGCAAGGCCAACATTGGAACGCTGCTGCCATTGCCAGAATGGCTCACCCAGCTTCGGCATCGTCAATCCCTCCAGCGTGAGCACGCCGACCTCAGCGCCCGATTCACCACCCTACGAGCCACCAGCCAGGACCAACTGGTGCAAGGCAGTATCGCCGCCGGCGCCTTGCTGATCGGCGGGTTCATCTGGGGACTCATCCACCAGCGCCGCGTGCGCCGCCGGGACGCCGAGCGGCTCCGCGAGCGCCTCGCCCGTGATTTGCATGACGAAATCGGCTCCAACCTCGGCAGCATCGCACTCATCTCCGCCTACGCATCGCAGGATGATGCCACGCCGGAGAGCATGCGTGCCGACCTCGTCGAGGTCCAGACCATCGCCCGCGAGAGCGCCGACTCAATGCGGGACATGGTCCGCCTCATCAGCCGCCGAAGTGATCGCGAGTCCGAGGAGTGGAGCGCCGTCGTGCAGGGGCTCGCCCGACGCCTGCTGCGTGGCATCGACTTGGACATCCAGTTCGATGCCGACAGCCCCAGCCTGGAAACCCGGCGGGAACTGTATCTCTTCATCAAGGAAGTGCTGCACAACATCGCCACACACTCGCGAGCCAAGCATGTCCGCCTCCACACCCGCTGAAATCGAGACCGAATGACCGTCGAGATCAGCGACGACGGCATCGGCTTCGATCCAGCAGGCTCATCGACCGGTCACGGCCTTTCCAATCTGCGTGAACGCGCCACCACGCTGCATGGCGAACTCCACATCCAAAGCGAGCCCGGCCACGGCACCCGCATCACCCTCACCCTGCCCGAATGAGCGACACCGATCCTATCCACGTCTGGTTTGTCGAAGATCACGACGCTTTCCGCCGCAGCCTCGAACGCCTTTGCACACCCCGGCGCGGTCTCGCTCCTCCGCGCTCCTTTGCCAATGCTGAAAGCATGCTCGCCGCCCTCGCTCAGAGCACTGAAAAACCCCAGGTGCTGCTGCTCGATGTCGGCCTTCCAGGTCGCAGCGGCCTCGAAGTCCTCGGTGACATCCACAATCACGCCCCCGACTGCCGCGTCGTCATCCTCACCGTCTTTGAAGACGAGGCGAAGATCAGCCAGGCCATCAGCGCCGGAGCCTGCGGCTACCTTCTCAAGACCTCCACGCCCGACGAGATCGCCGATGCCATCATCGAAACCTTCCACGGCGGTTCGCCCATGTCACCGCACGTCGCCTCCAGCGTCGTGAAGCTCCTCGCCCGCCTCACCAAGCCCGTGACATCCGCTATCGCCCTCAGCCCGCGGGAGCTGGAACTCCTCCGCTGCATGGTAGAAGGCCTCACCGCTAAAGAGATCGCTGCCCGTCTCGCCATCAGCATCCACACCGCCGACACCCACACCCGCAATCTCTACAGCAAACTCGGCGTCCGCAGTCGCGCCGCCGCTGTCGCCCGTGCCATGCGGGAAAAGCTGGTATGAGGCTTCACGGTCCCACGACCACCAGCCGCACGAAGCGTCGCGTGCTGGTGGGGAAGGTGTAGGTGATG
>JBJONJ010000255.1:0-9167 GCA_046051905.1 Verrucomicrobiota bacterium | reverse complement strand
GGGGGGGCCATAACGCGGGGGGGGGGGCATGGATCTCCCGGTGGGAGAAAATCGCGGGCACGAGCCAGGGCAGGGCCGGGTGATCCTGTGGATGCCCGCCGCCGCGTGGGGGTGATGCGTCGTCAGACGCTCAACAACGCTCCATGCACAGCCAGCGATACCGACGAAGCCCAACAAGAGCTTGCTGGATGGCGGCCGTCGTGAAGGTCAAAGCCTCACCACGGCAGGTATCGTGCTCCGAGATGAGCAAACGCGGCAGGTCCGGACAGACAAAATCAGGGACGCTCGCCGTCCAGGCTGCCTTGTCGAGGGCTTGCTGGTCGTCCTACAAAACCAAGGCATGCCGCTGCCCCCCCTCGATGACGACGTTCGCCGCCAAGCAGGTGTCCACGCTCACAGAGAGCATAGTGAAAACCGCCAGGAGGAGGGCGCGCCAGTTGATGGAACCAGTAATCATCACGCGGAATCAACGGCAGCAAGGCTGCGGATGTTTTGGCGAAGTTTGTTCGGTACTTGCGAGGGTCATGTTCGCCTAGGGGAACAAGATTCGCCCTTGCGAAGAAAGTTAGCCTAGACTAACACCACCGCCATGATCCCCTTCAAACCCCTCGTTCTCGCACTCTTCGCCCTCCTCGGGCTGAATGCCTGCGGCCCCGGCCCAGCGGCAGGTGACACGCACAGCAAGCCCTCTGTGGTAGCCACCACCACGATGATCGCGGACTTGGTTCGGACGATCGGCGGCGACGACATCGCGCTGACAGCGCTGATGGGGCCAGGTGTCGACCCACATCTTTACAAACCCTCCGCGGAGGACGCGCAAAAGCTCGGCATGGCCAAGGCGATCTTTTACAACGGCCTGATGCTCGAGGGTCGAATGAGCGAGTTACTCGACCGGCTCGCTACGCAAGGTCGAGAGGTGCACGCGGTGACCGCAAAGTTCGGCGACGCCGATTTAATCCATCCGGAAGGCGCGGCGCATGCCGATCCGCATGTGTGGGGGGATGCGCAGCTTTGGTCAAAATGCCTCGAGCCTGTCGTCGAAGGCCTGAGCCGCATTTTGCCGGATAAAGCAGGTGTTTTCGCCGAACGCGGCCAAAAGTGGAAAATAGCCACCCAGGCCCTTCATGACTGGGCCAAGGCACAAGTGGATCAGGTGCCCGCTGAGCGACGCGTTCTCATCACAAGCCACGATGCCTTCAACTACTTTGGCCGCGCCTATGGTTTCCAGGTGGTGGGGGTGCAGGGCATCTCGACGGTGAGTGAGGCTGGTCTGGCCGATGTGGCCAAAACGGTCGATTTCATCAAGGCGAAGGGCGTGAAGGCCATCTTCGTCGAAAGCAGCGTGCCGCATGCCACCATCGATCGCATCGCGAAGGACAGTGGCGCAAAGATCGGCGGCGAGCTTTTCTCCGATGCTCTCGGTGCCGGGCAAACCTACGAGCAGATGCTCCGCTTCAACGTCAGCACCATCGTGGAGGCACTGAAATGAGGGTGCTCATGCTTGTGACGATGTTTGGCGGTTTCTCGACAGCGGCGGAGCCATTTCGGGAGATGTTCACCGATCGTCCCGATGTCACCGAGAGCCCGCGTTCTGTCGCGCCAGACTTCTTCCAGGTGGAGATGAGCTTCTTTGATTACGAACGAGACCGCACCGGCATTGAACGGCTCGACAACTGGGTGGTCGGCAGCATGAACTTGAAATACGGCATCACGAAGAACAGCGACCTTCAATGCATCGTGAACATGCACAGCCGCCAGCGCACCTCCGGGCTCGGCAGTCATGACCTTGCCTCTGGATTTGATGACATCACGCTTCGCTACAAACAAAACCTGTGGGGCAATGATAGCGGCAACACCGCGCTAGCGCTGATGCCCTTTGCCACCATGCCGACGCATGGCCAGATCGGCAGCGAGGCCTGGGGGGGAGGCTTGGTGATTCCCTTCTGCTTCGAGCTGACCAGCCGGTTGAGTCTCGGCATGATGGCCCAAGGCAGTCTGGCACCTGATCTGGAAACCAACGGCACCGATGTCGAATGGCTGGCCACCACGAGCGTTGGGATGTCGCTCACCAAGCGATGGGGAGCCTACACCGAGCTGATCGCCGTGATGGGCGAGGACATCGAGGCCCAGCTCCGCGCCGCCTCCGGCTTCACATGGGCTTTGTCCGACAACGTCGTGCTCGACGGCGGCGTGCGCATCGGCCTGAATCGCGCCGCGCCTGAACTGGGGCTCTTCACGGGGGTGAGTTTGCGCTTTTGAGGGGGAATTTGCCGGCAAGCCTCCCGTCCCGCGAACCTGAGTCCCATCAGCCGCAAGCCTGCCGGCTCCTTTAAACCAAGAGCCTCGTCTCGCCCAATCAGCGCCTGATCAAGTAGGGGCATTGAGAGTCCATCCTTACGTCATGGAGCCAGCGGCACGATCTCCCGTGCCTTCTTCAAATCGGGCCGTGCAGGTCGTGGATCGTGCCAGCGATTCTTCGGTGCGGGTGCTTTGGCATCGAGGTAGGCTCCAATTCGCATCCGCAGTGCTTCAAAGGCAGGCTGAGTGTCTTTGCCAAATTGCGATTTCCCGGCGTCTTCTTCGTTTTTCTTCACCAACGTGGCACTGAGGCCGGGGATGGCTCGCACCGCGGCCATGAGACTCTCACGGCTCCCGCCACTGACCGCGCAGTATTGGGTGAGATACTCGACAAGCTGCTGACCGGCTTGGAAGGTCTTCAGGCGCAGGCTGGGCACGGGGCCGTTGTCGGTGGGGTAGAGCACCGAAAGCTCGTCAGCGGCCTGCCAGGACTCTTTTCGACCGATCGTCTGCCAAGGCACCACGCCATCCGCAGCGAGCGACCACGCCTCGACGCACCACGCGGCGTTCGCGATGTTCGGCGTGCCGATGGCGTTCGCGCTGCCATACATGTAATAGAGATTGCCGCAGTCCTTGGCGCGACGATGCACACGCGGCCAGTAGTCGCGCAGGACGCCGCTGACGACCTCGACGTTCACGCAATGATCGAGCAACTCGCGCTGCCACTGCGGCCGGGAGATGTCGGCGCGGTAGGTGAGATGGATGTTTTGATAAGGCGAGGTCGCTTTCCAGAACTCGCGGCCGTAGTGGCGGATGGCCCAAAAGTCCTGCGTGTGCACCGGTTCGTCGAAAATCCATGCCGCGCTGCACTTCCGCCAGTCATCCTTTTTGAAGTACACCTTGTTGTTGAGGTAGAACTCAAACATCGGCTCGGTCCAGCCCTTGGCCTCGAAGTGTTTCGCGATCTCCGCCGACATCGCGCGGAACTGCGTCCAGTAGGCCTCATCGAAGGCACTCTCGATCCAGTAGCCGCCTTGGAAGTGCTCGTCGTGCTTCATCGGCCAGTTCTCGTTTAGCAGGAGGTAATACGCCTCCACCGGCACCGCGCCGCGTGGCAGATCGGCGAAGGCGCTGCCATCGAGCAACGGACCGAACTCGGCATCGAACTTCGTCCAATCCCACTTCCCATCGCCGCCGAGCTTCGGCGCGGGCTCGTCCACCTTGCCCGTCCAGCCATACGGCAATTGATTCAGCACCACGCGATGCTCATGCGCGAGCCGGTAGTAGTCGCGCACATGCCCCGGTAGGCCGTAAGCGTTCATCTGCGGCAGGAACGAGAGGCGGTCTGGTAGGGTGAAATTCCAAACCGTGACCGTGAAGGGCATCGCCGCGCCATTCACCGTCACCGTGCCTTTCAAATCGCCCACAGGCGTGTCTTTCGGCACGTGAAGCTCGATGAAGGTGTCGTCACCCGTGCCCGGCACGAGCGGATCGTGCATGCCGCCGACTTTGGGCATCGAGTAGAGCTTCACGCCCATCCCGGGCACTTTCACGATGGCCGGGCCCGCGACCGAAAAACCGATCGTTTCGCCCTTAGCGGCAAAAAAGTGCGTGGAGGCCAGTTCGGAGCCGAAAACGTCTTTCGCGGGCAAATTCGGCTTCACAGCCGAAACGGCTGGAATAGGCGGCAAAGTGGCTGCGGCGACCTGATTGACCTGATTGACGGCCTTGGGAGCCTCCACCGCACCATCTACGAGCCACAGCGTGAAGAAGGGCTTGTGCACCCGCTTGTCCTCGCGGCTCGAAACGTAGCGGTTCACGAAATTCGTGAACTTCACCGCATTGCCATCCCGCGTGTATTCATTCCCGATGTCGTCGATGACATAAAAGCCATGCGAACGGCCATCGAGCCGCGCTTGAGCCACTTCGGGCGAGATCGGGATGATCTGCCAGCCTTCCGCATCCGGCGCGGAGGCATCGCCAAAGCCCCACAGCGATCCGCCTTCACCACAGACGACGCTGGTGATGTCGGGATCGTTATTGCCCCAGCGCAGCTCGCCTGTCTTTGCCCACACAAAGGAACTCGCGCCCGGCGTCTTCAAGTAGCTGCTTCCCGTGCCTTCGAACCACTCCTGCGTGATCGACGACACTGTCGTGCGCCGCAGCGGTGCCTCCGGCGACGCCAGATGCACATGAAGCTGCGCTTTGACGACCTTCTTCCCACGCAGCGCCGCCGGATCAAAGTCGATGAGAAAGAACTCCTGGATGCCCTTCAGCTTCAAACGGTGCGATCCGCCGTTGTTTCCCTCCACCTCCTTCGAGTAAGCAGAGATCCACAGATCACGTGTGACCTCCACACGCTGCTGCGCGTGCAAAGTGAAGGCGGCGAGGAGGAAGAGGAAGGCTGGTTTCATGCGGTGGTTGGGGCGGGAGTAACGCGGATGATGGGGGGATCATGTCATTCCAAACATCAGCAAGCGGCTGAGTTGTGCCAGACAAAGGGCCACGTTGAAGCCATGGGATGAACGAACATCGCGACAGCGTTTTGGAGTGCTCCAGCCCTCTGGAGCTTTGCGCAGGCCATGAGACGCTCGAAAGCGCCAGAGGACTGGCGCACTCCAGGACGCTATCGCGAGCATTCACCTGCTCGTGACAGCGATGCCAAGCTCACACGCTGCTTTCCTTGTTCATCGAAATTGTCCGCGCTCAGCCATGTCTCGAAGGCTGCACGCAGCGCGGGCCATTCTTTGTCGATGGCGGCATACCAAGCGGTGTGGCGGTTGCGGCCTTTGCGCCCGGTGGCTTGGCGCAAGATGCCTTCAAAGGAGAGGCCGAGGCGCCGCGCGGCTTTGCGCGAGGGTTCATTGAGCGAATCACACTTCCACTCGTAGCGGCGGTAGCCCAACTCGAAGGCGTGGCGCATCATGAGAAACATCGCTTCGGTGGCGGCGGGCGTGCGTTGCAGTCTGGGTGAGAAGTTCAGATGGCCGACCTCGATGCTGCCGCAGTCAGGCCTGATGCGCAGGTAGCTCGCCACGCCTACCGCTTCGCCGCTCGCGACTTCCACGATGGCGAAAAGAGCGGATCACAGCCGAGGCAATGCTTTTCCGACCACGCGACATAGTCCTCGAACTCGGTGAACGGCCCGTAAGGCAGGTAAGTCCAGTTGGCGGCGGTGGAGTCGAATGCGTTCGCTTCGAAGAGCTGACGCGCATGCTTTTCGACATCGAGCGGCTCCAGCCGGCAAAAACGGCCCTGCATGACCTCATGCGCTAGTGGCGGTGGTGGCATCCAATCGGCAACGAGTTCGCCGAGCGGTTGATTGGGTGATCGGGCATGGGGGCATCCGTTCTCCCGTCCGCACATCGGCTCAAGCACTTCCAGCGATTGACCTGCCGGAAGGCGGCGGCAAGATCACGCATGCCTGCGACCGTCGCCGCCATCCACATCAGCCCATCCGCCACCGCGCTGCCGCAGGCGATGACTGAGGCCGAGGCGCGGGCGCATCGTGGCCTCGTCGGAGATCGTTACTTTGAAGGCTGCAGCACCTTGTCCGATTGGGAACCGAAAGGCCCGGGCCGCGAACTCACGCTGATCGAAAGCGAAGTGCTCGCCGAGATCGGCCTCAGCGCCGCTGAAGCCCGACGAAACATCGAGACCGAGGGCCTGCGACTCAACGACCTCGTCGGAAAGCGCTTCCGCATCGGCAGCGTGCTCATCGAAGGCATCCGCCTCTGCCCGCCATGTGCCCACTTGGACAAAGTGGTCGGCAAAGCCCTGCTAAAACCCCTCGCCGACCGCGGCGGCCTGCGAGCGGACATCCTGAGCGATGGGGGCATCCGCGTGGGCGATGACATCCACGTTCTTGACCTTTAATTCATGCCAACCTTCGCCCAAACACCCTCGCCACCCTACTACGCGGTCATCTTCACCTCGCAGCGCAACGAGGGCGATGAAGGTTATGGTGACATGGCCGAACGCATGGTGGAGCTGGCGCATGCGCAGCCGGGTTTTCTCGGCGTCGAGAGCGCCCGCGGCGCGGGAGGTTTTGGCATCACCGTCTCATATTGGGAAAGCACGCAGGCTATCGCCGCGTGGAAGGCGAACGCGGAGCACCGCATCGCTCAGGAGACGGGCAAGACGCGGTTGTATGCGGATTACCAGCTCCGCGTGGCGAAGGTGGAGCGGGCGTATGGGAAACCTTTGTCATAAGCGGAAATGCAGGCGCGGCTGACGCCGTTGGTTCCGCGCATGAAAGCTGTCTTTGCTGTCCTTCTCGTCCCTTCAGTCCTTTTCGCCGCGACCACACCCGCGCCGAAACCGAAGCCCGCGTTCCAATACGAATCCGGCGACATCAAAGTGAGCATCCCCACCGCCGACGAACCGCGGGTGAAGGAGTTTAGCGCGGCATCGGTCCGTGCGGCGGTGAAGTATCTCGAAGACGGGGCGGTGTGCTCGGTGCGTGAAAAAAGCTGCGTGAACTGCCACACGACGGGCCCTTACCTCAGTGAGCGGCCCGCTTTGATCCCGCAGCTCGGCAAACCGAGCGAGGAAATCGTGGCGGACTTCATCGAGTTCGTGCCGAAGGACATCAAAGAGGTGAAGGAGACCGCCACGAAGAGCGGCTACAAGCACATGCCGGGCGCGTTTTCGGCCGTGTGGCGCTCGCTGGGCCTCGCGGAGTGGGACAAGCATGTCACCGGAAAAACCTCCGAGCACACCGAGCGGTCGATTCGCGACATGTTTGAGCGCCAGGCGGCCAGCGGAGCCTTCGTGAGCCATGGCGAAGTCGAAATTCCGCATATCACGACGGACTTCGAACTCTCGCTGCAAGCCGTGCGCACCCTCACTGCGGCTCCGGGATGGCTTTCCGGCCTCAAGGACGAAAAATGGGTCGCGAAGGTCGAAATGCTCAAAAACTGGCTGCGCACTGCGGAGCCGAAAAATGACTGGGATCGCGTGTTGAGCCTCCAACTCGCCTTTTACATGCCGGAGCTCGTTTCCGCTGAAAAACGCGATGCGGCCCTGAAGCTGCTGTCCTCCAAACAACACGCCGATGGCGGATGGAGCACGCGGGACTTCTCCGCTCTGAAAGACTGGCACTTTGAAGTCAGTGAAACGGTCCAAAAGCTCATCACCGGCCTGCCGGATGCCGCGAAGCCGGAAAGCGATGCCTACATGACCGCCTTCGCCATCGTGCTGATGCGGCAGAGCGATGTTCCGGCGAAGGACGAACGCATTCAGAAGGCCGTAACATGGCTGAAGAAAGAGCAGCGTATCTCCGGCCGCTGGTGGATGCACTCACTGTATCGCGGGAACTACCACTACATCACCTACATCGCGACGTGTCAGGCACTGAAGGCGCTGGCGCTGTGTGAGGAACTGCCTGCGCTGGGTGCGGAGTAAGAAGCCAGGCCTCGCGAGACGTATTAGTCCTATGCTGCATCGCCCACCTCCCACGCCCTTTTTGCGCCGAGACATCCTTGGCGGACTCGGCAGCATCGCGATGGCATCCATGCTGCAAGCCGAGCAGGGCTGGCAGCCGCCAAGCGGCCTGCCGGTGATCCTGCCAAGGGCGAAGCGGGTCATCTGGCTCTTCATGCGCGGTGGTGTGAGCCACATGGAGAGCTTTGATCCGAAACCGATGCTCACGAAATACGCGGGCAAGACGATTGGCGAGACGCCGTACGCCAGCGTGCAGGACCCCGAGAAACTCAAAAAAGTCCGCGTCGTGGTGGTGAACGATGCGAATGGCAAGCAGCGCAATGTGATCTATCCGCTGCAAACTGGCTACAAGCGCTACGGCGAGTGCGGCGTGGAGATCAGCGACTGGTTTCCGCACATCGGCTCGTGCGCCGATGAGATCGCCTTCATCCGCGGCATGTGGACGACCGATGACAATCATGGAGCACAGGTGCAGTTTCACAGCGGCCGGCACATGCTGGAGCCGCGCGTGCCCACGCTCGGTGCCTGGGTGACCTATGGCCTCGGCTCCATGACGGAGAACTTGCCGTCCTTTGTAAACATTGGCCCGCGTTACTTCGATGTGCGTGATGGTCATTACCTCGGCCCGGCTTTCGACGCAGTGAACCTGAAGGTCGATCCGAAAAAACCACTCACCTTTGCCTCGCCGGAGTTTCAGATTGGAGAAGGGGAACAAGCCGCGCAGTTCGATCTCATCCGCCGGCTCAACAGTCTCGCCGCCGAACAGTATCCGGGGGACAAAACGCTCGCCGCCCGCATGAAGAGTTACCAGCTCGCCTTCAACATGCAGACCGCCGTGCCGGAGACGATGAATCTCGACAGTGAGAGCGCCGAGACGAAAAAACTCTACGGCTTTGATGACAAAGTGGCTGGTCCGTTTGCCCGCCAGCTCATCGTGGCCCGTCGCTTAGCTGAGCGCGGGGTGCGCTTCATTCAAATTCAGCATGGCGATGGCGCGGCGGGCGCATGGGACTCGCACTCCGGCCTGAAGAAGAATCACACCAGCCTCGCGCAGCAAGTCGATCAGCCCATTGGCGGCCTGCTGAAGGATCTCAAGCAGCGCGGCATGCTGGATGACACGCTCGTGGTCTTCGCGACCGAGTTTGGCCGCACGCCCGGCTCACAGGGTAGCGATGGCCGTGATCATCATCCGTATGGCTTTAGCGTGTGGATGGCCGGCGGTGGGATCAAAGGCGGCACCATTCATGGCGAGACGGATGAGCTCGGCTTCCACCCCATTGAGCATCCGCATTACGTCACCGATGTGCATGCCACAATTCTGCATCTTCTTGGCCTGAACCCGCGCCAGCTCGAAATCCCCGGCCGCAAGCGCCTAGAGAGAGACTTTGGGCATGCCATCCGGGAGATCCTCGCCTAAAGCCGAC
>JBJONJ010000254.1:0-3095 GCA_046051905.1 Verrucomicrobiota bacterium | reverse complement strand
AGCATCCTTCGGCGGTTTGTTTTTTGTGAAGTCGTCGAACAAACTTTTGCCGTGCTTTGTTGAGGATTGCCGTCCATGCCATGGATGGTTCATCAAAGTGATTTTCAGCTTATCCCGTCGCTTTTTTAACACGCTGAGTTTGGGGGCTTTTGAGCCAATACCTTCAAGCGAATTGATTCGTTCAGACACGTCATGCCAATCCCACCAAAGCAGACGATACTCCCGCTCCTCGGTGCTCACTTGCTGCACACAGACATGGTGGTGAACCAAAAAGGTTTCCAGAACTCCGCGAGTCAATATCGCTAGCGATGGGATATCCACTACCGTGAACTGTTTCGGCAGGTCGCCGAAACCTTCATGAGATACAGGGCGGATCAGACTTCCAATCGTAATGCCAGTGATGGCACACTGTAGAAGCAACTGACTCGACAACATACCGACTCGATCCGTGTCTTTGTCGTTCATGCTGTTTGAGACAGTAACGATGTTGTGGAGCGCGATGTGAAAATCACGATCACTCTCCGCATCCGCCAGCATTGGTCTGTTGGAATTCATATGATGACAGATTCGCTGTAAATCCTGAGATGCAATGTCTGCTGTTAAGTTCCAGCCACGTTCCGTTGATGGTGCTAGCACGTCAAAAGACCAGACCTCTCTGGGCAACCACTTGACTCACAACTTGACTTATGGTTGACTTATTCTCATGGCTTACGAACCGCAATTCACCATCAGCGCCCGCCTGCTTTCGTTGGTGGAGGAGATCGCGGTGCTCCGGGAACGCATTCAGGGCGCGGCGGTATCGGTGTCGTGGATTCCGGCGTTGCAGAAAGACACGCGAACTCGCAACGGCCATGCCTCCACGGCGATTGAGGGCAATCCGCTGACCCTAGAGCAGGTGCGGGCGCTTGAGGAAGGCCGCGAGCTGGCGGCGGCGGACCGCCGATCGAGCCGCGAGGTGCTGAACTACTTCGCCGGGCTGCGGTATGTCGAAAAGAATGCCCGGAAGAAGAAAATCCGGCATGAGGACCTCTTTGAGCTGCATCGCCTGCTTGCCGACAGCGTCATGGATCAGGGCGAGGCGGGCCGTTATCGCACCATCGCCGTGCGTGTGGGCCGTCATGTGCCTCCACCGGCGGCGGATGTCTCCGGCCTGATGTTTGAACTGCTCGACTGGTGGAACACCAAGGCCACCGGGCTGTCCCCGGTGCTCAGCTCGGCCATTTTGCACTACCAGTTCGAGCACATCCATCCCTTCGCCGATGGCAACGGACGCACGGGCCGAGCGCTGGGTCTGTGGGAGCTGTATCGGCGCGGCTTCGACAGCCATCACATCTTCAGCGTGGACGAATACTTCTGGGAAGACCGCCCAGGCTACTACCGCGCCCTTGATGCGGTCCGGCTGGCCGGGGAAGACCTCTCCGGCTGGTTGGAATACTGCGCCGTAGGCCTGCGACAGACGCTGGAGCGCACCTGGCTGCGGGTGCAAAGCATCAGCCGTCAGTCACCCGGAAAGCTCGTGCTGAGACCTCGACAGGAACAACTGCTCAAACTGCTCGCCGATCACGGCAGCATGGCTCCTTCGGAGCTTTGGGACGCCCTCGGCGTCTCCAGGCAAGGTGCCATGGGCCTGCTGCAACCACTCCTCGAAGCCGGGTTGATCGAGAGAACCGGAGGCAAGAAGACCGGGCGCTACTCGCTGAAAAAGTAGAGGCTGCCCGTCATGAAAGCGTCATTAAATCCGTCCAGCCGACTTTGGTTTTCAGTGCGCAACTTGACCAATAGCTTGACTCATACTTGACCAATCCGCTGCCCATTCGTCAGGGCCGAATCTTAAAGAGCACTCTGAATCGCCAAAGCCATCCGTCGCAGTTCGTTCGCCGTCACACACAGCGGTGGCATGAGCACGAGGGTGTTTTGAATGGGGCGCGTGAGCAAGACATGCGCACGCGCGGCGAGACAAACGGCTGCGCCGGTGCCTGCGGGGCCTTCGAGGTCGATTCCGGCGATGAGGCCGAGTTGACGCGTTGCGATGACGCGCGGCTGATTTTGCAGTTCGGCGAGCAATTCGGCCAGAAGGGCGATTTTGGGCTGCAGGTGCTCCAAAACGGCTTCGTCGCGAAACACGCGCAAACTCGCCAGCGCCGCCGCGCAGCCGAGTTGGTTCGCGGTGTAGCTGTGGCCGTAGTAGAAGGTGTTTTCGGGGCCGTGGAAGCCTTCGAAAACGCGTTTCGTCGTCAAAGTCGCCGCGAGCGGCAGGTAACCGCCGGTGAGGCCTTTCGCGAGGCACAGAAAGTCCGGCACCACGTCCTCATGCTGGCACGCGAACATCTTTCCTGTGCGTCCAAAGCCCGTCATGACCTCGTCGAGAATGAGAAAGACGTCTTTTTGGCCGCACCACGCGTTCAACTCACTCAGCATGCCCGTGGGCCACAGGCGCATGTTGGCCACGCCTTGGATCAACGGCTCGATGATGACGGCGGCGAGGCGTTCGGGTGACAGCTCGCGGAGTTCATCGAGGCTTTGAACACGCAGCACGCGATAACCAAACTGGTTCGCGCTGCCTTTGAAGGTCGGGATGCCGCCGAGGCTCGCCGCGCCGAGCGTGTCGCCGTGATAGGCGCGATCAAAGGCCACGATGGTGTCGCGTTCCGGTCGTCCGTTCTGCCGCCAGAACTGCAGAGCCATGCGCACCGCGCACTCGATGGCCGTGGAGCCGTCGTCAGAGAAAAACACGCGCTCCATCTTCCCGCCCGGCAGCAAATCGACAAGCTCCTTCGCCAGCAAGGCCGCGTTTGAATGCGAAAAGCCGAGAAACGACGTGTGCGCCACCTTCCCGAGCTGCTCGATGATCGCCGCATTGATCACCGGATGATTGTGCCCGTGGATGTTCGTCCAGATCGACGCATTCCCGTCCAGATACTCGCGCCCATGCTGGTCCCGCAGCAAGCAACCGCTCGCGCTTTCAATTATCACCGGCTCATGCCCCTCCGCCGTCCACGCCTGCATCGGCGTGAAGGGATGCCAGGAATGGCGTTTTTCGAGTTCGGCGAGAGCGGCGGGCGTCATCAGCCATCATGAGAAAGCAGAGAAGCACT
>JBJONJ010000253.1:0-3218 GCA_046051905.1 Verrucomicrobiota bacterium | reverse complement strand
GGCTTATCAGAAGGTGTTGTCAGGAGCACGGAACCCGGAAGACTGGCCCACTTATCGTCACGATGTCTCACGCAGCGGTCATGCGACCACACAGATCAGCACCGGCCTCAAACAAGCGTGGAAGACAAAACTCGGCGGGGAATTGACCAGTCTCGTCGTGGCGGAAGGCAAGGTCTTCGTTGCTCAAAAAGACCGCAACACAATCCATACGCTCGACTCAGCCAGTGGCAGACCACTGTGGGCCTACACGGCGGGCGGAACGATCGATTCACCGCCCACGATTGACGCCGGCTTTGTTTACTTCGGCAGCGGTGATGGCTGCGTTTATTGCCTCGTGGCAGCGGACGGCACGCTGTGCTGGCGCACGCGTGCCGCGCCCGATGAGCGCCGCGTCGTGGCCTATGGCCGGCTCGAGTCCACCTGGCCGGTGAGCGGCAGCGTGCTCGTGGAGAATGGCATGGTCTATGCCGCCGCAGGACGTTCATCCTTCCTCGATGGCGGCATTCGCATGGTGAAAATCAAGGCCGCGACGGGAGAGTTCTTCGGCGAGGAAACGGTCTATGATTTTAGGGATGGCAAAGAGCCACCAGTCACCGCTTCATTCGAAATGGACGGTGCCTTGCCCGACATTCTCTCCAGCCAGAACGGCCTCGTGTTCATGCGTCACTCCAGCTTTGACAAGGAGTCACTCTCCCGCCGCCAACCCGCTCCGCACATCTTCTCGCCCACTGGATACCTCGACGACAACTGGTGGCACCGCACCTACTGGGTCTATGGCGACGATACGAAGAGCGGTTACGGCGGCTGGTGGCAGAGCGGCAATAAACTGCCGGCAGGCCGCATTCTCGTCTTCAACGACGACACGGTTTACACCTTCGGCCACAACTTCTACGCCGGTCAAAACTCCGCCCAGTTCGGTCGTGGTGAGAAGTATATCCTCGCCGCGAATGAAAAGCGCGAAGGCAAGGAGCCTGACTACAGCGTCGCGGCGAAGGAACACAAAGAAGGCAACTATCTGAAGACCGACTGGACAAAGATCCGCACCACGCCGGTGAAATGGTCCGACGAACTGCCCTTCCACGTGCGTGCCATGGTTCTCGCCGGTGACACGATTTTCATGGCCGGGCCGTATGGCGATGCCGTGCGCTCCGACGATGCCTTCAATGGCAAACGCGGTGTTCGTCTTGCCGCCGCCTCTACCACGGAAGGCAAACTGCTCGCTAGTTATCAAATCGACGCACTGCCAGTCTTCGACGGCCTCGCTGGTGCAAACGGCAAACTCTATCTCGCCATGAAGGACGGCAGCGTCGCATGCTTCGGCAGCGAAGGCACAGAACTGGTCTCGAAGCTCGGTGAACCGATCGAAGTCCTCGCCGAAAACCTGCTGCCGGACGACACTGAATATCGCAAGGAGTTCATGGACAAGATCGGCGTCACGAACCTCGGCAAAGGACAAGCCGGTGCCACTCCGGCGAAGCGAGCGCAGATCACCGGCGAGGACATCTCCTATCGCTTTGCCAAAGTGGTCAGCGGCAAGGCCGTTTCCTGCGAGCTGGGTTACCGCCTTGCCGCAAATGAAAACAGTGTCGCGCAGGCGCTCTACGAATTCGGCAAGCCCGTCACCACCAAGACCACGTGGACTTTCAAGATGCAGCGCACGCCCGGCTTCCCGAATCCGCCCTACTATGGCAACGGCTTTTTCGTTCTTGGCGATGGCGCAGGCGACGATCAGCTCATCAAATGCGGCCTACAGTTCATTCAGAGCCGCCTCATTATCATTCAGGGGAATACCCCAGCTCAGAATGGCGAAAGAGCCGACTTTGGCGGTGACGCGAACGCAGTTAACGAATTTGCCGTCACCTTCGACCCCAACGCCCAGACGATCACCCTCAAAGCTGGCGAGCAATCCCTCACCACAAAGCTCACCAAGCCGCTCAAGCAGATCACCCACACCGGCTTCTCCACCTGGAAGGCCGTCACCGACTTCAGTGCGATCGGGCAAGAGTGAAGGCGTCCATTGACCTGGGTTTTGAATCATGAAGAAAGTCCTATTTATCCTTGCTGCGTTTGCGTCCCCTCCTCTCGCGCTCGCCGAAATCAAAATCGAAACCATCAGCCTTACCATGCGCGATGCCATCAAGCTCACGTCACGTCATCTTGGTCGGGATTACCGCCTCACCGGTGTCTATGGCGAGGTAGTGAAGGAGATTCTTGCATGATGATCTCAAGCCATCAGAGACAAAAAGATGAGAGACAAAAATATCCATCTTTCTGTCTCCAATTTTTTTGTCCTCTCATGAAACATATCGTCTCGCTCATCCTCGCGCTGGCTGGCTTTGTTTCCGTGGCTGTCTCTGCGGCGGAGCCTGATGGCACCGCGTTCTTTGAATCACGCATCCGGCCGGTGCTGGTGATGCACTGCTACGAATGCCACAGCGCGGAGAAGACCAAGGGCGGCCTGCGGCTGGACTATCGCGGCGGTTTTGAAAAGGGCGGGAAGAGTGGTGCGCTCGTGAATGCGAGTGCGCCGGACAAGAGCCTGCTTCTTCAAGCCATTCGCCACGATTCAAAAGACCTGAAAATGCCGAAGGGGGCGGACAAGCTGCCCGATGGTGTGACCGCTGATCTCACGCGCTGGGTGCGCATGGGCCTGCCAGGTTTGTCGGAGAATCCGCCGAGCGCCCAAGCCGCTGCCACCGAAGAATGGCAGGCCAAATTGGCAAAACGTCTTTCTCACTGGGCTTGGCAGCCGGTGCACAAACCCACCGTGCCGTCGCTGGCGGCGTATCCGGTGGATAGCTTTCTCATGGCGAAGATGCGTGAGAAGGGACTCGAACCCGCCGCGCCTGCATCGCCCGCTGCCTTGTTGCGCAGGCTGAAGTTCGCGTTGGTGGGCCTGCCGCCGACGGAGGAGGAGATGGAGGCGTTTGCTTCGACGGGGGGACAGTCAGACAAGGAGACAATCAGACAGTCAGATGGGGAGAAGGCGAATGTCACATTGTCTCCCCATCCGATTGTCTCCCCATCTAAGACCGAAGCCCTCATCGACCGCCTTCTCCAGAGCCCTCAGTTTGGCGAGCACTGGGCCGCGTATTGGCTGGATTTGATGCGCTTTGGTGAAACGGGCGGCTATGTGCGCGATTACCCGATCCCGCAGGCCTGGCGTTATCGCGACTATGTGATCCGCGCCTTCAATGCGGATGTGCCGTATGACCGTT
>JBJONJ010000252.1:0-9545 GCA_046051905.1 Verrucomicrobiota bacterium | reverse complement strand
GGGAAGGGTGTGGGGGATGTCGGTGAGGAGCTTGGAGGCTTCGGCGAGGGTTTGGCGGAGTTGATCGGTGGTCGCGGCGTGGATGAGGAGCGGGATGGTTTGATCGCTGGAGATCATTTTGGCCTCGATCTGCTCGGAGGTGTCGAAGGCTTCGCTTTGCTTCGGTCGAAGCACGGAGGAGCCGAAATCGGCGTGAGGAAGGCCTTTGATCAAGATGGCTGCTGTGGCGGTGAGGAGCAGTGCGGCGAGGAGCCAGGTGAAGGTTTTTTGAAGGGTGAGACCGAGACGTGGAGCGGAGGTTTCGCACGCTGAAGCGTGAACAACGTACGGTTTCATGCCGAGCGGCAGGAAGCCGAGGAGCATCACCGCCGCGCCGATGAGCACACCGAGGGCGGCGAGCAATCCAAGCTGCGCCACGCCGGGAAGCTGACTGAGGCCGAGCGTGGCAAAGATGGCGGCGATGGTCACGGCGGACCACACAACGCCCGGCAACACGCGACGCAAGATTTGCCGATACGATTCACGCGGATGCTCCGAGGCGGCATGCAGGCCGATGACGCCGAAATCCTCGATGAGGCCGGTCAAAATGGCGGCGAAGCCCATGCTCATCACATTGAGCGAGCCGTAGATAGCTCCCGCTGCGCCGAGCGTGAGAAGATTGGCGCACAAGATGGCGAGCAGCAGCCAGAAGAGCGGCACGATGCGGCGATGCAGCAGCCAGAACAGAAAGCCGACGATGAAGGTCACGGCGGAAATGGACTGCCGCATGTCCGATTCCATGCCGGTGGCGATCTCCGCCTGAAACGCCGGATCGCCGGTGAAGCCAATTTGGACCTTCGCGAGCGCTTCATCGCTCTTTTGCCAGGTTTCGCGGATGTCCTGCCGCAGGTTCGTGAGCCAGGCATTCACGGTGCGGTAGTCGGCGAGAGCGGCGGCGGGCGGTTGGATGAAAAGCAGGCGCAGCGTGCCATCGGCGGAGGTGAATTCATCGCTCGGCATGTTGGCGTCGTCGCCGGAGGAAAGCATCGCCATGGCACCACGGGCGATGCCAAAGGGATCGTAGCCGGTAAGCGTGGCGTTTTGGAGATCGAGCGAGTTCGCAGTGGCTTCGCGAGACTCTTCCAGCAGCGCAGGGAGTTTGTCGGGAGCGAGCGAGGCGCTCAACGCAGCCACTTTTTCCGGCGGCGCATTGCGCCAAAGCCATGCGATGACCTCGGCGATGACTTCGGGATCGGATTGCAGCAATGACTTGTGCCGCACGGAGGCGGCGAGATCTTTTTGGGTCGCGAGATGCTCGGCGAGCGAATCGGCGGCGACTTCGAGCAGTTCGGCGTCCTCGCTTTGCAGCGTCACGATGAGCTGATCGCGTTTCAGATCGCGCAGCAGGCGAGTTCCCTCCAATCCAGGCAGGTCCTGCGGCAGCAGCGAGAGCGGATCCACATCGAAATCGAGCCGCGAGATACCAAACCATCCCGCGAGGGCGACGAGAAGGATGAACAAGAAACGCGAAAAGACGGCGGGCATGGCGTTTGAAATGAGCATTGATTCGCCCGGAGGCATCTTATAACCTCGAATCGAACATTTTCCCCGACCGCCAGCCTTTCATGGAAGACAGCACGATCCAGCACATCCTCTTTGTGGCCGCCGCCGTGGTGTTTGCCTTTGCCTGCCGCACCTCGCAGAACCGCTACATCGCCAAGCTGGGCGCCGTCTCGATGCTGGGAGCGCTTTATCTCGCTGGCTACTACCTCACCGATGACCAGCACATCGGCGGGGCCTTGTTTGTCGGCGGCTGGTTCCTGGTGCCGTGGATGGAGATCGTCTTCCGCGTGCGGCGGCTGCGCTTTCCGATCAAGAGCGAGGTGGTGAGCCGCTTCCCGCCCTCCCGCGATGTCTTTCCTGACCTGGGCGAGCTCACCCGCGAGGCGGAGAACGCGGGCTTCACGCAGGTGGGCGATGCCGGCTGGATGTGGAGCGAGACGGAGCACTTCATGCGGCTGTTTTATCATAAGGAAAAACGGGCGCAGGCCTCCGTGGCGCTGGCCCGGCAGGGTGGACTGGGCTTTGCCTATGTGAGCCTCACCTCCCGCGGGAAGAATGGCGTGGTTTATACGAGCACGAACTACCCCTTCCCCTCGACGATGAAGCATCCGCCCAAGCACCTCGTGAACCGTTACGAGGATGCGGAGTCCTTTGAGGACCTGCTCGCCGATCACGAGGACTACCTGCAGGCGCTCGCCGTGACCACCGACGAACTCGCGGAGCAGGACACTGAATTCCTCCACGCCTACATCCAGCGGGACATGAGCGTGCAAGTGGACCACAACCTCCTCGAAGGCCTCATCGTGAAGGCCGGCAGCAGCGAGTTCCGCTACTCCTGGCGCGGCTGCGTCTTCCTCTACTGGCAGATCCTGAAGGACATGGTGCGGGTGTAGGGGGCAGAGTTTCAAGTTTCAGGTTCCAAGTTTCAAGAAGCTGGCGGCCTTGGAACTTGAAACATGAAACTTGTAACCTTTCTCACCGCTTCATCTGATCACGCCGCCCGTCCGCATACGCGGTGAAGACAGCTTTGATCTCGTCGCGGACGCGGCGGAAGACGTTCATGATTTCCTCCTCGCTGCCGGTGGCGTGGGCGGGGTCGTCGAAGGGCCAGTGGTGGCGGTTGAGCTGGCCGGGATACATCGGGCAGGCCTGGTCAGCGTTGCCGCAGACGGTGATGACGGTCTCCACATCGCGGACGAGGAAGTCGTTCATGTGCTTGCTCGTGTGTGCGGCGATGTCGATGCCGATTTCGGCCATCGCCTTGATGCCGAGCGGATGCACGTAACCCGCGGGCTTCGAGCCCGCGCTGGCAACTTCGAGGATGTCACCCGCCACATGGCGCAGCAGGCCTTCGGCAAGGTGGGAACGGCAGGAGTTGCCGGTGCAGAGGATGAGGACGAGAGGCTTTTGAGGAGTCATGGGAAGAAGGGAGATGGGAAATGACGAATGAGTAATTCAGAATGACGAAGGAAGTCCGAAGGAGGGAATGACGAAGTCAGCTTGTTGTTGAGGCATTTGGGCTTGGGCATTTATTCGGCATTCCTCATTCTGGTTTCGTCATTTTGGCCAGCGGCACGGCAACGAACGCGCCGAGCACCGTGGCCGTTAGATAGATCCACAGGTGCTCGACATGGCCGGAGACAATGGCCGGAGCCAGCGAGCGGGCGGGATTCATCGAGGCACCGCAGATCGGGCCGGCGAACATGGCCTCGAGCGCGATGATCCCACCGATGGCGATGCCGGCGGTGATGCCTTTTTCCTTCGCACCCGTGGAGATGCGCAGAATGGCCAGCATGAGGATGGCGGTGAGGATGAGCTCCAACACGAAGCTCTGCATCGCGGAGCCGCTGGGAAGCGTGGCGCCGAGTATTTCATGCGCGGGGAACAGCAAATGCAGCACACCGCTTGCGGCGAGGGCACCGATGATTTGGGCCAAAACATAGCCGGGGATGTTTTTCCATTCGAAACGGCCTGCGACGGCAAAACCGAGCGTGACGGCCGGATTGAGGTGCGCACCGCTGACATCGCCAAAAGTGTAAATCATCGCCATCACCACGAGGCCAAAGGTCAGCGCGATGCCCGCGTGACCGATCACGCCGCCACTGATGTCGTTGATGACGATGGCTCCCGTGCCCGCGAAGACGAGGATGAAGGTGCCGAGGAATTCGGAGAGCAGCTTGTTCATGGTCAGCAGCATTTGGAGCCGGGGGTGCAGCAAGTCTGTGGCAGGCTTTGCGGTGTCGGAGAGCATTCACCGGGCAGACAAATGCCGCGGGCGAGGCAGTCGGTGTGCTTCCAGCCACAGCGGAAGGCGAGTGCTCCGTCGATAGCCTCCGCGCTCTCGACGGGGAACTGGGCCACGACGCCGTCTTCGTATTCGATTTCGACGGGAAGGTCGTGATGCGGCAGCACATCGCCCGCGTGATCAAAGATGGCGGCCAGTTTGCCGGCGTGCAGTCGATGATCGACATCATCGTGGACCCAGGTTTGCAGCAAACAGGTCTCCAGCACGCGACGCTTGCCGCCGCAGTCGATGAAACGCTTCACAACGTGGCCCACCTCGGTGATGTGAAAGTGCGCGGGGATGAGTCCGCCATCCGGCAGCAGGAAGCGGATGGGTTTGTCGGCGTGGGAACGCAGCGCGGTGAGGAGGTCAGTGATGTTCATGGGAAAAATTAGCAGCAGGTGGTTTTTTTGCCGCCGCAGGCCAGCCGGTCCACGCAGCGGAGGAAGTCGCCAAAGCAGTCGCAGGCGAGCGAGTAGTAGATGTTCAAGCCGCGCTTCTCGCAGTTCAGCACGCCGGCCTCCCGCATGAGGGTGAGATGCTTGGAAACCGTGGACATATCCGCGCCCACGAGGTCTTTCAGGTCGCACACGCACATTTCGCCCTTCATGAGCGCCTCCGCGATGAGCAGGCGCGATGGATGCCCGAGCGCCTTGATCACGGCGGCACGGTCTTCGAGCTTTTTCTTGGTGGTGGGCATCTATTTGGCGAAATAGCCAAATAAAGCGGGCGGGCAACAAGTTTCGCTCAGTGACGGGGCTTTACTTGCTGACTAACCGGACGAGCCTCCCTCCATGAAAACCATCCAGGTCTTTGATCCGCCCATGTGTTGCTCCACGGGGATTTGCGGACCGAGCATTGATCCTGATCTCGTGAACTTCGCGGCGGCACTGTCGCAACTGGCGAACATGGGTGTGAAAATCGAGCGCCAGAACCTGGGGCAGCAGCCGATGGCCTTTGCGAAGAACGCGGCGGTGAAGGCGCTGCTCGAAAAAGAGGGCACCGCTGGCCTGCCAGTCATCTTCATCGACGGCGAGGTCTATATGAAGGGCCGCTATCCGAACCATGACGAGCGACCGGTCTTCTTCCGCACGGTGCTGGGCATCACGGAGGAAGCGAAATCATGAAGCTGCCCGCTTACCAGCCTGATGCCGCCACGGCGACACGCTTCCTCTTTTTCACCGGCAAAGGTGGCGTGGGAAAAACCTCGCTGTCCTGCGCTGTGGCCTTGAAGCTCACGGAGGCAGGCAAACGTGTGCTGCTGGTGAGCACGGACCCCGCGTCGAACCTCGATGAGGTGCTCGAAACAAAGCTCACGAACGCGCCCACGCCCATTGTGGCTGCGCCGGGCCTCGATGCGCTCAACATCAATCCCGTGGCCGCCGCCGCGGCGTATCGCGAGCGCTTGATAGGCCCCATGCGCGGCCTGCTGCCGGAGGCGGCGCTACGCAGCATGGAGGAGCAGCTTTCCGGCTCCTGCACGGTGGAGATCGCGGCGTTTGACGAGTTCTCCGGCCTCATCGGCGATCCGAATGCCGCGAAGGCTTATGACCACGTCATCTTCGACACTGCGCCCACCGGCCACACGCTGCGGCTCATGAGCCTGGCGAAGGCCTGGGACCAGTTTCTCGACAAAAACACCAGCGGCACCTCCTGCCTCGGACCACTGGCCGGATTGGAAAAGCAACGCGTCATTTACGAGGCGACCGTGAATACGCTCGCGGATGCCAGTGCGACCACGCTGGTGCTCGTGAGCCGTCCGCAACTCTCCGCACTGCGCGAGGCCGAACGCACCTCGAAGGAGCTGCGTGCGCTCGGCATCGCGAATCAATGCCTCGTCATCAATGGTGTGTTCGTAGGCGCAAACGCCAGTTTGCGGGCTGATGGGATTGCGTTGTCCACACCGCGTTCTGGCGAACGCGCCGACACGACCGATCTCATCGCACAAGCCATGCAGCAGCGCGGTGAGATTGCGTTGAATGCCGCGCAGGCCTTCATCGACAGCATGCCGAGTTTCATCGTGCCGCTGCGTTCCATTAACATCCTCGGCATCGGTGGGTTGAAGGTCCTGCTAAGCGGAGAGGCCCCATGGACTGCGGCAGCCTGCTGCCGCTTTCCCGAGCCAGCCCTGCTGGCGCCGCCCACCCCTGAGTCAGTCTTTCGCGATAGCGTGGCTTCATCCCCGGCAGCAGGGCTGCCACCACCCAAAGCGGCAGCAGGGCTGCCGCAGTCCATGTCGGAGGCCAGCTCTTCACTCGTTTCCCTCGCCAGCCTCGTCGATGAAATCGAGCAGCAAGGTCACGGCATCATCATGACGATGGGCAAAGGCGGGGTCGGCAAAACAACCGTGGCAGCGGCGATCGCCGTGCTGCTCGCGAAGCGTGGTCACAGCGTCCACCTCAGCACCACCGATCCCGCCGCGCACATCACGCAAACGCTCGCCGGGCAGGTGGAAGGTCTCACGACGAGCAAAATCGATCCAGCGGCCGAAACCGCCGCCTACACCGCCGAGGTCATGGCGAATCAAGGCACCCAGATGGATGCCGCAGGCCGCGCCTTGCTCGAAGAAGACCTCCGCTCGCCCTGCACGGAGGAGATCGCCGTGTTCCGCGCCTTTGCACGTGAAGTGGGACAAGGCACGAAACGCTTCGTCGTGCTCGACACCGCGCCCACCGGCCACACGCTGCTGCTTCTCGATGCCAGCGAGGCCTACCAACGCGAACTTGAGCGCCAGGCCCGCAGCACGCAGCCCGAGGAAGTGCTGCAACTCCTCGAACACCTGCGTGATCCCGCTTTCACGCACATCCTGCTCATCACCCTGCCGGAGGCCACGCCCGTGCACGAGGCCGCCGCGCTTCAGGCCGATCTCCGCCGTGCCCGCATCGAGCCCTACGCGTGGGTCATCAATCAAAGCCTGCTCCACAGCGGCTCCTGCGATCCTTTGCTGCAACGTCGCGAGCACGCCGAGCACCGCTACATCGACGAAGTCATCGAAAAACAAGCCACCCGCACCGCCTGGCTGCCCTGGCAGGCCGAGGAGCCCATCGGACCGGAGGCGCTGGCGCATCTGGCGGCCACGAGTGTGAGTGGGACGTTCGTTTGAAGCAGAACCTGAAGGGAAGTCTGACGACTTCCTCTACGGGGCGGCTCTCGGTGCATTCGTAGCGGCAAACGTCAGTTTGCACTTCGGGGTGCTCTAGGAGGAGAGTTCCTTGATCACGATTCAAATCGCGTGCCGGAGCAATACGAGCCGATGCGGCGCGTGGTGGCCCCATCGGCGTGCGTTTGAGCAAGAGCGGCCTGCACGCGAGGATCGGCGGTACTGCCTTCGATCTCAATGTAGAAGCGGTATTGGTTCGGTTGACCGCGGATGGGGCGGGATTCGAGGCGCTTGAGGTTAATGGAGCCTTCGCTCAGGGGGGTGAGGAAGCGACAGAGGCTGCCGGGTCGGTCGGGAAGCTCGACGACGAGGGCGGTGCGGTTGTGCGTGGTGTCCGGCGTGTTCGCGGTGTGGCCGAGGAGGAAGAATTGCGTGATGTTTGGCACCTCACCGGCGATGGGAAAGTGCAGGATGCTCAGCGCATGCCGCTCGGCGTTTTGTCGCGGGCCGATGGCGGCAGCTCCGGGCGTGGCGGCGGCTTTTTCGGCGGCCTTGGCTGTGCTGGGCTCGACGATGCGTTTGGCATCGGGGTAGTGCGCCTTCAGCCAGTCGTCGCCATGGAAAAACGGCATCGCGTGGGAGTGAATGGTGCGCACCTCCTCGCCCGGGCGGCCGAGCAGGGCCAGTTTCACATCGAGCGTGAGTTCTTCGACGATGCTGAGCTCGCAGCGGGCATCGAGCAGGCGGTCCACCGTGTCGATGATGAAGCCGCCGGAGGAGTTTTCGATGGGCACGATGCCGAGGGCATCCGGTCGGCTGCTGAGGAAGTCGAAGACATCGCCGATGTTGTCGCGCAGGCTCACCGTGGCGTCGGGGAAGCGCATCCGCGTGATGAGATGCGAGAAACTGCCCTCAGGTCCCAGGCAGGCGATGGTGTTGGCGGCGGTGTCGCTCATGAAAGTGCCGCGCATGCTGCCGTGGGGGGATGGGGAGGTCAAGATGTCACACGAACAGCTTGAGCACGCCTGTGCTAGGTTTGGAAACCTCGGAAGAAGCGGTTTTCAGCACTTCAGCGACGCGGTTTGTTCCGAACACGCCTGCTGTTTTGGAGTGCTCCAGGCCTCGGGAGCTTTTCGGCCTCGGGACGCTCGGAAGCGTAGCGAGCCTCGATTTTTCGCGGCGACCTCCCGAATGATGCCGTGGAGGATTTCCGGCGTCAGGCCGAGATCGACATCCGGCGCGGCAAAAACCGTCGAGGAGGCCAAAAGAGCGAGAAAGGCACGGCGGAGCATGGCGGCAGTGTTTGAGGTTTGCCCCCGGGTGACAAGATCGGAATCCAGCGAGGCTTGGGTGCTGGCACGGGCTGTGCTTTGGATGACAGGCCCAGCCCATGTCCATCCACGTCGCCCTCCGCCATGTCACCACGTATCAATACGACCGGCCTATCTCGTTAGGGCCACAGGTGATCCGGCTGAGGCCTGCGCCGCACTGCCGCACGCCGGTTTTGAGCTACTCGCTGAAGGTCACGCCGGGACAGCATTTCATCAACTGGCAGCAGGACCCGCAAGCGAACTACCTGGCCCGGCTGGTGTTTCCGGAGAAGACGACGGAGTTCCGCGTGGAGGTGGATCTGGTGGCCGAGATGGCGGTGTACAATCCCTTCGACTTCTTCCTGGAGCCGGAGGCAGAGCATGTGCCCTTCCGATACGATCCGGTGCTGGCCCACGAGCTGGAGCCGTATCATCGCAAGCTGCCGCTCACCCCGGTGCTGGGCGAGTACCTGTGCGGCATCCGGCGTGATTTGCTGAAAAACGCCCACCTGCCGCATGCGAGCACGCCGCACTCGGAGACGGCGGACACGCATGTGCACGGCGTTTTGCCCGAAACAGGGGCGGTGACGGCCGCGAAGGACAAAAGCGACCCGCGACCGCGCACGATCGACTTCCTCGTGGCGATCAATCAACTGCTCTGGAAGGACATCAGCTACACGATCCGCCTCGAGCCGGGCGTGCAGACTCCGGAAGAAACGCTGGAGCTCGGCAGCGGCTCGTGCCGTGACTCGGCGTGGCTGCTGTGCCAGCTCTTCCGCCATCTCGGCATGGCCTCGCGGTTCGTGAGCGGTTATTTGATCCAGTTGAAGCCGGACGTGAAATCGCTCGACGGCCCCAGCGGCACGGAGGTGGACTTCACGGACCTGCACGCGTGGTGTGAGGTGTATCTGCCCGGCGCGGGCTGGGTGGGGCTCGATCCCACCTCCGGCCTGCTCGCGGGCGAGGGGCATCTGCCGCTCGCCGCCACGCCTGATCCGTCCAGCGCCGCGCCGATCACCGGGGCGCTCGACCCGTGCGAGGTGGATTTCGAGCACGAGATGAAGATCACGCGCATCTTTGAATCGCCGCGTGTGACGAAGCCCTACACGCCGGAGCAATGGGCGGAGATCGAAAAACTCGGCCTGAAGATCGACGACGACCTCGTGAAGGGCGATGTGCGCATGACGATGGGCGGCGAGCCGACCTTTGTGAGCATCGACGACATGGACGGCGAGGAATGGAACACCGCCGCGGTGGGTCCGAAGAAGCGTCTTTTGAGCGGCGAGCTCATCAAGCGCCTGCGCCATCA
>JBJONJ010000251.1:0-2544 GCA_046051905.1 Verrucomicrobiota bacterium | reverse complement strand
CGTGCCCACCTATACCGAGGGCGATCGAATGCACGGTGCCTCGCCGAAGAAGCTGCCCGAGCAGCAGTTGAATCCGACCTACGCCGCGATGATCGAGACGATGGACGCCAACGTCGGTCGGCTCATGGCCCGTCTGGACGAACTCGGCATCGCCGACAACACGCTGATCCTTTTTACCAGCGACAACGGTGGCCACACGGTCACCAGCAATCGCCCGCTCCGTGGCGGCAAAGGCTGGCTCTACGAAGGCGGTGTGCGCGAGCCCTGGATCGTCAAATGGCCCGGCGTGACCAAGCCCGGCAGCACCTGCGATGCGCCGGTAATGAACACCGACGTCCTGCCGACTGTGCTGGAAGCCTGCGGATTGCCCGCAAAACCAGACCTGCACAAGGATGGCGTCAGTTTCGCCTCACTGCTTCGTGGCGAAACCAAGCCGGTGCATGAGGCGCTGTTCTGGCATTTCCCGCACTACGGCAATCACGGCAGCGGACCATGCAGCAGTGTGCGAGTCGGCGATTGGAAACTCATCGAGTGGCTGGAGGATGAGAGCGCCGAGTTGTTCAACCTCACAACCGATCTGTCTGAGAAAAACGACGTCGCCGCCCAGCATCCCGAAATGGTCCAACAACTCCGCGAACGCCTTCACGCCTGGCGTAAGGAGACCGCCGCAAACATGCCCACGCCCAAGCCATGAAACCCACCCTCACACTCCTCACAGCCCTCTTGCTCTGGCCGCTCGCCGCGCTGCACGCTGCCGCGCGCCCCAACATCATCGTCATCCTCTCCGACGATCTCGGATATGCCGACCTCGGCTGTTTTGGATCGAAGGCGATCAAGACGCCTCACCTGGATCGCATGGCGGCGGAGGGGTTGAAGCTCACGAGCTTTTACGCGCAACCCGTGTGCGGACCGAGCCGGGCGGCCTTGATGACGGGTTGTTTTCCCATGCGCGTCGCCGAGCCTAGCAATCGTAAGAACCAACACAACGTCCTGCACCCGCGCGAGGTCACGATGGCCGAGATGCTCAAGGACGCCGGCTACGCCACCGCGTGCATCGGCAAGTGGCACCTCGGCGCGCGCACGCCGGACGGCTGGAACAATGCGACGATGCCCAACGAGCAGGGCTTCGACTATTTCTACGGAACGCCGCTCTACAACGGCCTCACGCCGACTATCGAGAGCAACGCCTTTCGCAGCCAGATATTCCGCAACACCGAGGTCGTCGTGAAGGAGGTGCAGAACTGGGATCACATCACGCAGGACTACACGCGCGAGGCATTGGAGTTCATCCGTGCCCATCGCGCAAAGCCCTTCTTCCTCTACCTTGCGCACAACATGCCGCACATCCCGCTCGGTGCGTCGGAGAACTTCAAAGGCAAGAGCGCTGGCGGCCCTTTTGGTGATGCGGTGGAGGAGATCGATTGGTCGTGCGGTGAAATCGTCAAAGCGCTCGAGGAACTCGGCCTCGACGAACGCACGCTCATCGTCTTCACCTCCGACAACGGCCCGTGGATCGAGACCACTGACGGCATGAAGCCCGGCGGCCAGCCGTTCATCCCGCGCGACCATTCGGGCAACGCCGAGCCGTTGCGAGGCTACAAGATGGTCACCTGGGACGGTGGCTTTCGAGTGCCGTGCGTCGTGCGTTGGGCTGGAAAGATCCCTGCTGGCTCGGTGAGCGACGAACTCACCAGCACCCTTGATTTGCTACCGACGTTTGCCGCGCTCGCCGATACGAAACCGCCTGCCGATCGCAAGCTCGACGGCCTCGACCTCGGTGCCTTCCTGCGCGCGCCCTCCGGCAAGTCGCCGCGCGCCGATTTTCTGTTCTACAGCTACACGCACCTCCAGGCCGTGCGCGACGCACGTTGGAAGCTGGTTCTGCCGCGCCCCGAGCATCCCAAGTGGACGGGTTTCAGCGGCCGCTTCTTCGGCGATGGGGTGAGCGCGCTCGAACTCTACGACCTCAAGAGCGACCCCGGCGAAACGCGCAACCTTGCCGTCACTCATCCCGATGAAGTCGCGCGCCTGATGGAGCGAGTCGAAAGCGCGCGTGCGGACCTCGGCGATTACGACCGCGTCGGCGCCGGTCAACGCTTCTTCGACGACGGCCCGAAACGACCTGACATCACAGCCTGGAAACAGCCTGCGAAGAAGGCGGCGAAGAAGGACTCCAAAACGAAGTAACAACTCCCCGCCGCATGAAACTCGCCCTGACACTCCTCACCGTCCTGCTGCTCGCACCGCTCGCCACACTGCACGCAGCCGAGCCTCCAGCGACCTTCTGCAATCCGCTGCCGATTCCCAATTACCCCATCGGCTTTTTTGCCCGCAACGTGACCAATGGCGAGCCCGATGCGCGCGAGGGATGGTTGCTCGGGCATCGCGAGCAGTTCCGTGAGTTGGCTGATCCGGTGGTGCTCTGGCACGATGGGAAATGGTATCTCTACCCGTCCGGCGACATGGCATGGGTCAGTGCAGATCAGGGCGCGACCTGGCAACATCATCCGCTCAATGTGCGCGAGATCGGCTATCCGCCCACCG
>JBJONJ010000250.1:0-4504 GCA_046051905.1 Verrucomicrobiota bacterium | reverse complement strand
TTCCAATCCGGCGGCGCATCGAGTTGTGCGGGCTTCCAGACGGCTTGTTGCCATTCGGGCGATTTTTCGGCCAAAACGGCTCCCGCAGGGCGCAACCACGTCTCGACGTGCGAGAGGCCGGAGAGACCGCTGATGGCCCAACCGCCGACGTGGGCGGTTTGGCCGTTTACGACGACGTCATCGAGATACGCGGCGGTTTTGAGATGCGACTCGGGGTCGTTGTTTTGCTTCGCGTAGGTGTCGTTCATCTGAAAATCGTTCGTGAGGCGGATGTGCTGGAGCCATTTGATGGATTTGAAGCCGTGCGCCCATGGAACGACCATGCGCACGGGGCCGCCGCGTTCGAGGTTGATGGGGGCGCCGTTGAGCTTGTAGGCGAGGAAGACCGGCAGTTCGCCCGGCGGTGTCTCCATGACCTCGGTGTAGCTGAGCGAGGACTGGAATCGCTGCATTGGATCGTCGTTGTGAAAGCCCCAAAAGTACACACGGCGCACGTTTGACATCTCGCCGCAGAGTCGCAGCACATCACGCAGCGGCACGCCCTCCTACAGGCCCTGCCCGAGCGGCGTGGCGATGTTCAGGCACTGCATGGCCTTTAAAAACAGGGCGCGATGCTTTTTCCCGAGCTCCAGGAGCTGCGCGTAGTCGAGTCTGACGGTGCGTTCGATCTGCGCCTTCTGCGTGACGACTTCGTTCGTGGTTTCATCGGCGCTGATTTCGAGCTTCCACGACTCCGGGGTGAGCTTGGCTTTGAGCAAGGCCTCGCCGGTGAGCGTGTGCGGCTTTGGTGCGCCGCGGGAGACATCTTCGAAATCATCGGCGGCGGTGAGAAACGGCCGCGGTTTGATCTGCGCGGGTTCTTCGGCGTGGATGGAGGTCTGCATCGCGGCGAGCGATCCGCTGCCGAGTTTCACGGCCTGCCTGCGGGAGATGGGGCTCATGGTAAGGAAAAGTGCGCCCCTGAGAACGAACTGGCCCTCGCCGACTTGCGAGGGAGTGGCGGGTCCTGGCCTGCTCTCTGCTGCAACAATAGGCAGTTCTCCCTCGTTTCCTCGCCCCCCCCAAAACACCCTGCATGAATCGTCGTCATTTCCTTCTCAGTTCGATTG
Source organism: Verrucomicrobiota bacterium (assembly GCA_046051905.1). GTDB lineage: Bacteria > Verrucomicrobiota > Verrucomicrobiia > Verrucomicrobiales > Verrucomicrobiaceae > Prosthecobacter. The sequence continues at coordinate 3,395 of JBJONJ010000250.1, read as the reverse complement.
GCACCACGCTGGCGTTGCCGAGCATGTCCTCTCTCATGGCGAAGTCCGTGGGCGGCTCCGTCCAGGCGGCGAAAGGCGCGGGCATGGGTGCTCGGCGCTTTGTGGCGATCGGCAACCTGCTCGGCTACCAGACGAAGAGCCTTTTTCCCACCACGCAGGGCCGGAACTACGAAAAGACCACGCTGCTGCAGCCGCTGGAGGGCATTCGCGATCACATGACGGTCTTTCGCGGGCTCGACCACGGCGTGAAGGGCGGGCACTTCGCGGTGCATTCGTTCCTTTCCGGCGTGCTGCACTCCGAGGCGCAAAATCGCCCCGAGGGCAATGTGACCATCGACCAGTTCCTCGCGGACGCGGTGGGCTTTGAGACGCGTTTTCCGGCGCTCACGGTCGGCTCCGAAGGCGGCATCCATGGTGGCTGCCAGATCTCGTGGACGAAGTCGGGCGTGCGTGTGCCGCCGGTGACGAATCCGGCGGAGTTGTTTGAAAAGCTGTTCGTCACCGACTCGAAGGAGCGTCAGGCACGTCGCGCCCAAGAAAATCAGGTGCAGGCCTCCATCCTCGATTCCGTGCTGGAGGAGGCGAACCGCCTCTCGAAGCAGGTGAACAAGGAGGACAAGGACAAGCTCGACGAATACCTGACCTCCGTACGCGATGTGGAGAAGCGCCTCGAGCTGCGCCAAAAGTGGACGCACCAGCCGAAGCCGAAGGCACCCTTTGAAAAGCCTGCCAATCGCAACGCGGTCGAGGACCTGCCGCTGCTCTATGAGATGATCGCGCTCGCTTTGCAGAGCGACAGCACACGCATTGCCACGCTTGAGATCGGCGGCGATTTCATGCCGCAGCACCTCGGCATCAAAAAAGATTGGCACGGCCTCTCCCATCACGGCAACGACGCGGAGGCCATCGCCGACCTCATCAAGCTGGAGACGTATCAAATCGAGCACTTCGGGAAGTTCGTGGCCCGTCTCGCGAAGATGAACGACGGCGAGCGCACGCTGCTGGATTCCACGACCGTGCTTTTCGGCAGCGGCATGGGCGATGGCAACTCGCACAAGAACTCCGACCTGCCTATCCTCCTGGCCGGCGGAGGCTACAAGCACGGCGAATTCCGCGAAGTGCCGCGCGAAGGCATTAACAAGGTGCCGCTGTGCAATCTGTTCGTCGATATCGCTCAAAAGATGGGCGTCGAAACCGATTCGTTCGGCAGCAGCACGGGGCGGTTTGCTTGATGCCGAGTGGCTTCGTCCTCGCGGTCACGCAGTCACCATGATCAAGGACGCTGCTTCCGAAACTTCATGAACAGCCCTCCCGCCATTCCTTTTGGTGACTATCTTGTCTTTGTGGATGAGAGCGGTGATCACAGCCTCACGAGCATCAATCCGCAGCATCCAGTGTTCGTGCTGGCTTTCGTCATCATCAAAAAGACAGAATATGTGCGGCAGGTCTGCCCGGGCCTTCAGGAATTCAAAATGCGCTACTGGGGTCATGATGAGGTTGTGCTGCATGAACATGAGATCAGGAAGCCTCAAGACGTTTTCTCTTTTCTTCAGATCAAGCCTCTGCGTGAAAAGTTCATGCGGGAGCTCACCGTCGTGATGGAAGAGCTTCCTGCCACCATTGTGGCAGTGGTGATTGATAAGATTCCGTTCCGGTCCGCCAACAACTCTCCCGAAGGTGTCTATGACTACGCCATGGAGATTGGGATCAATGCGGTCTTTTCCTTTCTGCAACGACACGACAACGCTGACGCAAAGACACCCGTGGTGGTAGAGTGTCGTGGACGCAAAGAAGACAAAGAGCTCGAACTCGCTTTCCGACGGCTTTGCGATTTGGGGCAAGGTCATAACCGCCTGTTGCCCTTTGAACTGGTCATGATCCCAAAAACATCCAATTCAGCCGGACTGCAACTGACCGACCTGGTTGCCCGGCCCATCGGCATTAAACACATCCGCCCTCAGCAACCCAACCGGGCTTATGACATCATCCATGCCAAATTGGATCGTGTGGGAAACGATGAACCGGAGGGCTGCGGCTTGATCACCATCCCCTAGAATGCGAAAGGCCCTCGGATATTTCCAAGAGCCTAGCGCCGGGCGGATATTTCCACCCCAACTTGGAATCAAAGTAACTCTTTAATTATTGGCGTCAAAAATTAATTCAGGAAGCCTCTCAAACCTCATTTTCGATGACGAAATCTCCTTTCAACGCCCCACGCTCCTCTCGCGGAGCGAGAGGGCTACTTTGCTTCGCGATTGCGACCACTTTGTCCCACGCCGCTGATGCGCCGCCGAAGCTCGTGCAGCAGTTTCTCGGCAAATACTGCCTGGAGTGCCATGACGCGGATGTGCAGAAGGGTGACCGTGCGTTCGACAAGTTCGCGCTGCCGCTGAAGTCGGTGAACGAGCTCATCGATGCTCGCGACATCATCGACCAGCTCACGCTGAAGGAGATGCCGCCGAGAAAAGCTGACCAGCCGAGCGACGAGGAGCGCATCGCCATGATTCGTGCTTTGCGCGAGGGCACCGTGGCCGCGCATGGCAAATTTCAGAGCACCGGCAGCCGCACGGTGATGCGTCGCCTGTCCAGCCGCGAGTATGAAAACACGCTCGCGGTGCTGTTTGGCCGTCGCGTGGACACTTTGGGCCTCACGGCCCAGTTTCCGAAGGAGAAGACCACTGAGCACATGGACACGATCGGCAAGTCGCTCGTAACCTCCGGCTTCCTCGTCGATCAGTATTTCCAGTCCGCGAACCGCCTCGTCGAAGCACGCCTCGGCAAACCGGCGACGCCGCCGAAGGATTGGAAGTTCAACAGCCACTTCGTGCAATACGAGGAGCTGCAAGGCTCGCACAAAAGCGCCTTCAACTACCGCTACCTCAACATCTACGAGCAGCCGAACAGCGACACACGACAGGGCGGCTACGGCCACATCGAGGACTTCAAGCAGGGCGTGCCCGTTGCCGGTCTCTACGACCTCGAAGTCGAGGCCGCCGCGATGCATCGCGACACGCATTACGATCCCGCCATCTTCGGCATCGACTTCTCCGAGCCCTTCATGCTCGGCGTCGTGCCCGGCGATGTCACCGCGGGCCACATTCACTACCCGCAGCCCATCGAGCCCGTGCTCGCCACCGCCGTCGTGCCGGATAACACACCCACACGGCTCAAATTCCGCGTGTGGCTCGAAGCCGGGCAAACACCGCGCTTCATCTTCCCGAACGGCCCGTATGAATCCCGCGCCGCCGTCGTCACGATCAACAAACGCTACAAAGACGAGTTCAAGAGCGATGTCGGCAGCTCCGGCGTCGGTCGTGCGCACATTTTGAAGGAGGGCAAGCTCCCGCACATCCGCATCAGCGAGATCGTGATCCACGGCCCGGTGCCGGAAAATC
>JBJONJ010000249.1:0-2504 GCA_046051905.1 Verrucomicrobiota bacterium | reverse complement strand
TCTCAACATCTGATCCTTATGGCCTCCAAAGTCACCGAAGAGCGCGAATGCCGCGTGCCGTTTAAAATCGTCGAAGGCGGTGTCACCGCCGCCAAGGGCTTCCGCGCCTCCGCCGTGACTTGTGGCATCAAGAATCCTGACGCGACACGTCTCGACCTCGCGCTCATCGTTTCCGACACGCCGACCGTCACCGACGCCGTTTTCACGACGAACAAAGTTCGCGCTGGTTGCGTGCGTGTGTGCCAGCAGCACATCAAGGAGAGCGACACACGTGCCATCATCGCCAACAGCGGCAACGCGAACGCCTGCACGGGCATTCAGGGCATCCATGACGCCAAGGCGATGACCAAGGCCGTGGCTGAGGAGATCGGCGTGAAGATGCGCCAGGTGCTTGTTTGCTCCACGGGTATCATCGGCATGCCGCTGCCGATTGAACGCATCCTTCCCAAAGTGCCCGACGCTGTCGCCAAGCTGAACGACAAGGGCAGCGACGACGCCATGCGTGCCATCATGACGAGCGACACGCGGCCGAAGACCTTCTCCATCGAGGTGCCAATCGGCAAAAACGGCAGCTTCCGCATCGGCGGAATCTGCAAAGGCGCCGGCATGATCTGCCCGAACATGGCCACCATGCTCTGCTTCATCACCACCGACGCCAAAGTGGCCAAGGACGAGATGAAGCGCAGCATGCGCTACGCGGTCGAGAAGAGCTTCAACTGCATCACCATCGACGGCGACACGTCCACGAACGACACCGTCATCGTGATGAGCAACGGCCAGAGCAACGTGCCCACCATCAAGCGCAACACACCCGAGGCCGAGCTCTTCCGCTGCGCTTTGCACAAAGTCATGCTCGAGCTCGCCAAGATGATCGTGTGCGATGGCGAACGCGTGACGAAGTTCGTCGAGATCCGCGTGCGCAATGCCCGCACCCTCGGCGATGCCCGCAAGGTCGCCGAAACCGTCGCGAAGAGCCTGCTCGTGAAATGCAGCTTCCACGGCTGCGACCCGAACTGGGGCCGCATCATCCACGCCGTAGGTTATTCTGGTGCCCGGATTCGTGAGGAGCTCATCGACATCTATTTCGGAGGCCTCATGGCCTGCAAAGGCGGTCTCGCCACCAAGACGCCTGTCACCGAGATGGAGAAGGTCGTGAAGGAGCCCAAGTTCACCGTCACGATCGACCTCAACCTCGGCACCAGCGGCTACACCGTTTACACCAGCGACCTCTCCGAGGAATACGTCGATTTCAACAGCGCCGAGTATTCCGCCGCCGTGCATGCCAAACGCCAAAAAGGCTTCGCGTAAGCCTTTCGGCAGGCCGCTTGCGCTTTTCGGAGCCTTGCTCCACTTTCGCCACCCTTTCCCCAGAACTCCAACCACCCACCCTTCCCTTCCCTATGAGCCGGAAAATTCGTTATGGCATGATCGGCGGCGGACGCGGCGCCTTCATCGGCGGCGTTCATCGCATCGCGGCAGCTATCGACCAGCAGCTTGAGCTCGTCTGCGGCGCCTTCTCGTCGAATCCGGAGAAGTCGAAGGCCAGCGGCGCGGATTTCTTCCTGCCTGCGGACCGTTGCTACGGCACCTTGGAGGAGATGATCAAGGCGGAGGCCGCCCTGCCCGCGGACAAGCGCATGGACTTCGTCAGCATCGTGACGCCGAACCACATGCACTTCCCCGCTGCGAAGCTGGCGCTCGAAAGCGGCTTCCACGTGCTCTCCGACAAGCCCGCCACGTTTGACCTCGCCCAGGCGAAGGAACTCGCGCAGATCGTGAAGAAGAGCGGCCGTCTCTACGGCGTCACTTACAACTACACCGGCTATCCTTTGATCCGCCACGCCCGCCAGATGATCGAGCAGGGCAAGCTGGGCAAAATCCGCAAAGTCGTGGCCGAATACCCACAGGGCTGGCTGGCCACGATGCTGGAAAACACCGGCCAGAAGCAGGCCTCCTGGCGCGTCGATCCCGCCATCTGCGGCGCCGCCGGCTGCATGGGCGACATCGGCACGCACGCGATGAACCTCGCCGAGTATGTCACCGGCCTGCATGTCAAAGAGCTTGCCGCCGACCTCACCCACTTCCTCGGTGATCAGGGCCGCCGCCTTGAAGACGATGGCAATGTGCTGCTGCGCTTCACCAATGGCGCGAAGGGCGTGCTGCACTCCAGCCAGATCAGCGTCGGCTGCGAAAACAACCTCACCCTCCGCGTCTATGGCGAGCTGGGCGGCATTGAATGGAGCCAGCTCGATCCAAACACGCTCATCGTCACCTGGCTGGACCAGCCAAAGCAGGTCCTGCGCACCAGCACTGGCTGCCTCGGCACAGCTGCTGCTGCCGCCAGTCGCACGCCCGCCGGCCATCCCGAGGGCTACCTCGAAGGCTTCGCGAACCTCTACAAGAACTTCGTTAACCACGTCCGCGCCTTTGAAACCGGCGCACCTGCCAACCCGCTCGACATGGATTACCCCACCATCGAGGACGGCGTGGCCGGCATGGCCTTC
>JBJONJ010000248.1:0-5349 GCA_046051905.1 Verrucomicrobiota bacterium | reverse complement strand
GGGCTGTGCTGCACCATCGGCATGGCCATCAACGTCCTGATTGCCTTGCTCCGCTGCTTTTCACGTCCGAAGAACCTGGGCCTAGTTTTGGGTTACCTTCTCGCGGCGGGGTTTGGATGCCTTGTTCTCTGGGGCTGCCTGCACTTGGCTGGTTGGATTGGAGACCGCACCAACTATTCCAGCCAAACAGCACTCTTAGTAGGCGCAGTTTTTCCCGGCATCTTTGCGCTTTCTGCGATTCCTCAGTTCGTCGGCATCGCCCTCAAACAGACAGCAGGAATCCACGTCGAATGAAGGCGAACAAAACGGATGCAGGCAACGGCTCGTATGGCATCTGTCTTGTCATCGACGCTTCCCGCTCGCCGTCGCCTGATCCGAAGCGTTCCGCCACTCACTCCCGAGCGCTGAACAGCAGGCTCGGTGAGGTTGAGTGAGGTGAGCTGGCTCAACTGGCCTTGCTGGGCAGATCGACGAGCATCTGGGCGTTGCTCGGGTAGCGTTCGAGCAGGGTGAGGACACGCTGGATGGCATCGATGGGCTTGCCACCGGCGAGGCCGCGGCGGAGCATGTGGATCTTGTCGAGCTGGAAGGACTGCAGGAGCAGTTCCTCACGGCGGGTGCCGGACTTGAAGATGTTCACGGCAGGATAATAAAACTGCTCGGCGATCTTGCGGTCAAGCACGAGCTCCATGTTTCCGGTGCCTTTGAACTCAAGGAAGATGAGGTCGTCCATCTTGCTGCCCGTCTCGATGAGGGCGGTGGCGAGGATGGTGAGGCTGCCGGCGGTGCGGGTGTTGCGGGCGGCGGCGAAAAGACGGCGCGGAATCTCCAGCGCACCGACGCCGACGCCGCCGCTCATGGTGGCGTTGTTCTTGGCGGTGTTGTTGAAGGCGCGGGCCATGCGGGTGATGGAATCAATGAGCATGAACACATGCTCGCCGCATTCGACGAGGCGCTTTGCCCGCTCGATGGCGAACTGGGAGATGCGGGTGTGGCATTTGACGTCCTGATCATTGCTGCTGGCGAAGATTTCGGCATTCGGTAGGGCGCGTTTGAACTCGGTGACCTCTTCCGGACGCTCATCGACGAGCAAAATCATGAGGTGCGTGCCGGGGTGGTTCGTGGTGACGGCCTCGGCCACGTGCTGGAGGATGGTGGTCTTGCCGGAACGCGGCGGGGCCACGATCAAACCACGCTGGCCGCGGCCGACGGGCGTGAACATGTCGATCACGCGGGTGGTGAGGCGGTCCTTGTGGGTCTCAAGCTGGATGCGCTTGTTGGGATTGATGGCCTTCAATTCTTCGAAGAGCGGGAGATCACGGACTGCCTCGGGAGCGCGGGCATTGACTTCGGTGACCTCGGTGAGCTGCGGGCCGCGGGGGCCTTTGCGCTGCACGCCGCTGATGTGCATGCCTTCACGCAGCCCATACTGGCGGATGGTGTCCTGGCTGACCCAGCAATCATTCGGGTGCTGGGCATAGGCGCGGTCCTTCTGGCGGAGATTGCCATAGCCTTTGAGATTCAGCTCGAGGACGCCATTGGCTGGTTCGGGCGGGCCGAGTTCGATTTCTTTGACTGGCTGAGGCTCTGCGGCGTTTTGGTTGTTGGAGGATGCCTGAGGGCCGTTTTGACTGTATTGACCTCCTTGACCGTTTTGACGGGCTTGCTGACGCTCGAGCGCACGCTGGCGCTGCTTTTCCTTCCAACGTTCGAACTTCGATTTGCGGCGTTCGTGGGCGTTTTGGGGCCTGGGAGATTCCTGGTTGGGGAAGCCTGACGGCTGATTCGATGCGGAAACGGGCGTGGGTGGTGCCGATGGGGTCGGTGGTTCGGGCGCGGGAGTTTCAACGATAGGAGCGGAAGCCTCGATGACTGGAACTGGAGCGGGTGATGGGGCTTCGGCGAGAGGCAGCTCAGGCATCCTTTCATCCACGATCTCGGCCTTGGCCTTGCGCTTCGCGGCTTTTTTAGCGGCCGGCTTTTTGACCTCGATGGGCGCTTTCACCTCGACGGGCGCTTTCACCGCAGCGGCTTTTTTGGCGGCTGGAGCTGCTTTCTTGGCCGCAGGCTTCTTCACGGCTGCTTTTTTGGCGGCGGGCTTGCGCTTGGGTTTGGTGTCGGCGGCCTCGTCAGCAGGAAGTTCGTTATCGGGCATGTTGGTGGGGGAAAGGGGGATTAATCGAGCTGGTCCGCGATGGCGTCGTCGATTTCAAAATTGGCGTGGACGTGCTGGGTATCGTCGTAGTCGTCGAGGAGGTCGTAGAGCTTGATGAGGGACTTCGCGGTGGCCACATCGCTGATGGTGACGGTGGTCTGCGGTTGGTAGATGAGGTTTTGACTGCGGGAGCTGATGTTTTTATCCCGCAGGGCATTGGCGACTTGGAAGAGCTTGTCGGTGGGGGTGTAAACCACCCAATCATCGCCTTCGTCAGAGATGTCGGCCGCACCGGCATCGAGGGCAGCCTCCATGAGCTGGTCCTCGGAGGCGGCGGCCTTGTCCAAACGGATTTCTCCGCGGCGCTGGAACAGGTAGGCCACGCTGCCGCTGTCGGCAAAGGTGCCGCTGTTTTTGGAAAGCAGGACGCGGACGTCGTTGGCGCTGCGGTTGCGGTTATCGGTGACGATTTCGATCATCATGGCGACGCCACCGGGGGCGTAGGCTTCGTAAAGGACTTCTTCAAGGGCGGCGCTGGCGAGCTCACCGGTGCCTTTTTTGATGGCGCGGTCGATGTTGTCGTTGGGAACGTTGGCGGCCTTGGCGGCGGTGATGGCACTGCGGAGGCGGGCGTTGGTGTCCGGGCTGCCGCCGCCGGCTTTCGCGGCGAGGGTGAGCTCCTTGGCGAGCTTGGAGAAGGCATTGCCGCGCTTGGCATCAATGACTGCCTTGGTGCGCTTGATCTTGGACCATTTATTGTGGCCGGCCATGAGGAGAGACGATGTCGGTTATCGGAAGCGATCAGTGATGCGCCCATGAGGGGCTGGCATACCGTGCGGGGTTGATAGGAGGGGAAAAGGAGAAGCGGCCTCGCCGCGATGACTCCGAAAGGAATGCCCGCACGCATGGGGATGCGCAGGAGGTTTTGACGGCGCTACGGCCATGAAAACAGCGGCAGACTTGCCGGAGAGACACCAGTGTCCACAACTCAATCCTGAGTCCCGTGAACGGCGCGGAGTGTGTGGGAGGCCCGGCGCTCTGGCAAGAGCTTTTTCATGCGAGGGAGGAAGAATGCTCCGCCTCTACCTGCTTCGTGACAGCCTTTTTCGAAGCTTTTACCTCTTCAAGCTCGCCACCGAGCGGAAGAAGCGCTTCGAGCGGTCAATCGTGAGCGCTTTGGAGAAGGTGTCGGCATCGGTGAGGGTGGCGGTGAGTTCGGAGGGCGCGGTCCAGGTGCTGAGATCGTCGCTGGCTTCGAAGTTGACGTTGATGAAGGCGGTGTACTCCGCAGGCCAGTCCACATTCAGCACGGGAGAACCGGTGAAATCGACGCGGAGATGCTGAAGCTCGAGCCGCGTCGGTGCGAGGCCGGGCGAGTTGGATGCGTTGCGCGGATCGCTGCTGCGGAAGTATTCTTCGGCGAGGGAGTAGGCGCTGCCATCGAGTTTGTCGTAGGTGCTGAAACCCAGCGTGCCGAAGTGGCGGTGCTCCCAGCTATCGGCGAGGAGGTCGCCGTCGGTATCGGCATCGATGATGGTTGGAAGGGTGTCGATGGTCAGGGAGATGACTTCGAGGACGGGATAACTGCCGATGGCAGGGAGATCGGTGTAGGCGGTGACGGTCATGGGCGTGCCTGCGGGCAGGGCGACATCGCTGGGGAGCTGGATGGCGATGGAACGCCCATCGACCATGGCAAAGTTCGAGCTGCCGCTGTCCTGTGCGAGCGTGAGCCCGGCGGGCGAGGGGGTGCTGCGGGTGAAGAGCGTGTAGGTGCCGCTGCTGCGTGTGGGGAAGCCGGCGAGGATGGTATCACGCCGCGTTTTGGCGGTGGTGTAGCCGCCGCTGGTGAAGCCGGCACCAGTGAGATACTCGGCGGGCAAATCACCGGTGGTGATGAATTGATGCAGGGCGGTCATCGGCGCGGTCATGCTGGCCAGAGCCTCGTCGGCGAGCGCTTCGTGACGCGCATACACATCGCGGGCAAGCTGACGGAGCGTGGAGCTGTCACCATGAGACAAAGCGGCATCGAGATAGCTCACCAGAGCGCTCATGCGCACGATGGGGGCGGCGGGCGTGGTGGTGGAGCGGCTGCGCAGGGCGTGTGGACTTTGATCGACGGTCAATTCATCGCCGATGACGGGGAGGCCGCGTGCGGCGAAGAGATCGCTTACCATTTTGCGCAAGAGCAGCGCCTCCAGCGTGGTCTCGGCGCTCAGGGTGACCTTCGCGTAAGGCTGCCCGCCGCGATTCGCCGCAGAGAGATTCGCGGCGAGCCAGCCCGGCACGGCACCGCTGGCACCGTTGATTGAAAAGGTGAGCGCCTGCTGCGTGGTGCTCCAGTTGTCGTCGTAACCGGCGGCGTTCCAGTTCGTGGTGGTGTTTTGCCAGTTCGTTCCGCCAAAGGCCCAGGTCGTGCCGGTGGTGACGAGCGTGCCCTGCGTGCTGCCAAAGCTCCAGCCATCCTCTTCCGGCAGCGGCACGATGCCGGCCATGGCGCGGCCGGGATACGTGGTGAGCGCGGGGTTGTTGGAGAAATTGTCCGGCGTGCGGGCGATGAGGTAGCCTTTGTCGCCCGTGGCATTGAGCACGCTGATGCGGCCAAAGTAGGGCGTCGTGGTGCCGAGGCCGATTTTCCCTTTGCCGACGCGGTTGCCGAGCGGATCAGTGATGGTGATGACGGTGTCATTCGCCGCGTAGCCGTTGGTGACACCGGTGGTGCTCTGACGACGCACGGCCACATCGGCCAGCAAGGTGCTGAGAGACGGCGCATCGCTCGCGGGCTGGCTCAAAGCGTCGTTCGGGTTCGTGCCTGCGGCGACTTCATCGGCATCGCTGAAGCCGTCTTTGTCGGAATCACTGCCCCCGTCGGGATGGAGGCCTTTGGCCACTTCGACAAAGTCGGGCACGCCATCGCCATCGCGATCCTGCAGTGCGGGAGGCGTGGTGAAGGTGTAAGCGGCCGTCTGGGTCGGTGTGGGGCCGATGCCGGGCTTGTCGGCATAAAAATAGACCGTGCCGTCGGTGAAGGCCCACGGCGGCGAAGCGGCATTGTAAGCGGTGAACCCCCCGCTGTTGCCGAGGCGGTAATAAACTGTCGTGCCGCCGCTGTAGCCGCTGAAGGTGAGCTGGATGCCGCTGCTGTAATTGCCTGCCGCAGGCGAGATGGACACGTCCTCGACGCTGGCACCGAGTGT
>JBJONJ010000247.1:0-9001 GCA_046051905.1 Verrucomicrobiota bacterium | reverse complement strand
CCGAAGGCGGGACCACCGTGACCGGCTCCGGGCAGGGTTTGGAGCCAGACGGGGATGTTTTGAGCTTTGAGAGCGGCTTCGAGCTGCACGCTTTGGGCATACGGCACGAGGGTGTCGTGGGTGCCGTGCAGGATGAGGAAGGGCGGATTGTCTTTGCTGACGTAATGCACGGGGCTGACGGCATCGGCTTTGGGTTTGTCGTCGAGCTGGGCGCCGATGAGGGAGGAGTAGGGATCGCTGGGCGTGTTGAAGGCAAAGATGTTCTTCGCGTTTTTGTCTTCGGCGGCTTGTTGCACGACGGTGCTGAAGTCGGCGGGGCCGTAGATGTCGATCACGGCTTGGACGCGGTCGGATTGATCGAGATGGCCACCGATGGCTGGGAAGGCTTTTTTGCCACCGGAGGTGCCAACGAGGGCGGAGAGATGACCGCCTGCGGAGCCGCCGACCGCGCCGAGGTGATCGGGGTCGAGGTTGTAGTGCTTCGCATGCGCCCGCAGCCAGCGGATGGCGGCCTGGCAATCCTGAATCTGCGCGGGGAAGACGGCTTTCTGGCTGAAACGATACTCGACGCTGGCGACGGCATAGCCTTTAAGCACCAGCGCACTCACGGGACAGGGAAATTTGCTCCCCGCACGCCAGCCGCCACCGTGGATGTGCACGACGAGAGGGAGCGGTTTGTCCGCAGGCGTCTCCGGCACGTAGATATCGAGCTTTTGCGCTTCATCGCCGCCCTCGATGTAGGGGATGTCCTTCTCGATTTTGATGGCCGGGGGCTGTTGGGCGAGGAGGCTGCCGGTGAGAAGGATGAAAAGGAAAAAGAGCTTCATGGTGGCAGGGCCTAACAGGCAAGTGGGCTGGCTTCTATCGGTGGAGGCGGTGAAGTTTGGCATGGAAGGGCAGGGGAGCGCGGCGTATGAGGGCGGGAATGATGTTCCCCAATCGTGTTTTCGTTTTTCTGGCGAGTTTGCTGGTGCTGCTGGCGGCTGGCTGCTCGTTTTTTCCGCCGCTGGGCTCGAAGAGAATGACGGCGGATCTGGCGGCGCTGCATGGCACGGCTCCGGACAAGTGGGCGGCGCTGCCGAAGGTGCCGAAGAGCGCGGCGACGGGCTGGTTGCATGATTTTGGCAGCTCGCGGCTGGAGTCGATGGTGAATCAGGCGATTACGGCGAACCCGGATTTGCTGGCCGCAGCGGCGCGGGTGCGGCAGGCGAGGGCGCAGGCGGTGCAGGAGGGTGCTTCGCTGTTTCCGCAGGTGTCGGCAGGTTCGCTGGCGAGCCGGGCGCAATCACCGAGCGATCAGCGGTTTGCAGGGATCAACCAAATCGCGAACCGGTTTAGCTGGACGGTGAACGTGGCGTGGGACGTGGATTTTTGGGGTGTGATCGCGGATGGGCGTCGTGCGGCGGTGGCGAGGGCGATGGCGAGTGACGAGACGTGGCATGCGGCGCGGCTTTCGCTGGCGGCGAACACGGTGCAGACGGCGGTGACGCTGGCGGAGGCGGAGAGCCTGCAGCGGCTGGCGGAGGAGAACATTCGCGTGCGGAAGACGCAGCTCGGCATTTTGGAGCGGCAGATGGATCGTGGCATTGATCCAGAGCGTGCGGCGCTGGATGTGAGCCTGAGCCGGGCGGATCTGGCGCGGGCGGAATCGACGCTGGTGCAGCGCCAACGCACGGTGGATGAAACGCGGCGGACGCTGGAGACGCTGATGGGTGGCTATCCGGCGGGGCGTGAGCAGGGAATGGGGCGGCTGCCCACTCTGCGCGGGGCGGTGCCGGCGGGTCTTCCTTCAGAAATGCTGCTGCGGAGGCCGGATTTGCGAGCGGCGGAGCGGCGTGTGGCGGCAGCACTGGCGGATGAGAGCAGCGCGAAGAAGGCACTGCTGCCGAGTTTTCGGCTCACGGGCTCGTTTGGCCGCACGACGCAGGAAATTGAGAAGCTGATCCGGCCGGAGACGGCGCTGTGGAATATCGCCTCGCAGGCGGCGCAAACGCTTTTCCAAGGTGGAAGGCTGAAAGCGGGGATCGATCTGGAGCGGGCTCGTTACGATGAGAATTTGCAAACCTACGCGGGCAGTGTGCTGACGGCGTTTCGCGAGGTGGAGATGGCGCTGGCAGCGGAGCGGTTTCTCACGGAGCAGGAGGCGGCCTTGCAGCAGGCGGCGGAACTGGCGGAGCAATCGGAAAAGCTGGCACTGGGGCAGTATGAGAAAGGATTGAGTGAGGTACTGACGCTGCTGGACACGCGGCAGCGGGCATTTGAGGCGCGGAGTGCGCTAATCGCGGTGAAGGCGCAGCGTCTTCGGAACCGGGCGGCGCTGTATCTGGCTTTTGGCGGGGACTTTTCGAGTGTGGCAGCCCGCTGAGCCTGATGTGACGATTTTTTGCTTCGCGAGGTGGAGGGGAACCGCTATGCTGAAAATTCGTTTTTCCCATGACTGATACGCCGCTGCCCGACTTTCTGAGCTGGCCCACCACCGGGCTGCGACTAACACGGATGGATGCGGCGCTGATCTTTGGAGGGGCCGTGCTGGCTTCCGCCCTTGGGGTGTTTGCGGTGCTCAAGCTGAACCTGGGCATCGCCATGGACGCCCCGGACACAAGGCGGAAGTTTCATGAGAAGCCGATCTCTCGCCTTGGCGGTGGTCCGATCTACCTGACACTGTTTTTCGGAACCATTGTTGCGGCGCTGATGGGTGCGGTGGAATGGGGCCGGTGGTTCGCCCTCGTGTTGTGCAACACGCTGATCTTCAGCGTGGGCTTTGTGGACGATCTGAAGCCGCTCGGAGCGAAGGTGAAGCTGGTGGGCCAGCTGGGTGCGGCGGCGATCCTGTATGCCCTTGGCATTTCCATGGACGTGCTGAGCAATCCTTTCGGCGAGGGCTCGATCACCCTGGGTTTCTGGGCGCTGCCGCTCACGCTGCTGTGGCTGGTGGCTATTCCGAACATCGTGAACCTGATCGACGGCATGGACGGTCTGGCGGGTGGATTTGGCATGTTTCTGTGCCTGACACTGGCCTTCATCGGCCACTACCAGGGCCAGCCTGACGTGGCGGCGGTGTCGCTGACGATGGCGGGTGCGCTCGGCGGCTTTTTGATTTTCAACCTGCCTCCGGCGAAGATCTTTCTCGGGGATGGCGGGGCGTATCTGATCGGCTTTTTCATCGCATCGGTGTCGCTGCTGTCCTCAAACAAAGGCTCGGTGATCGGTGCGCTACTGGTGGTGGTCATTGCCCTGGGCGTGCCCATTCTCGACACGGCGTTCGCCATCATCCGTCGTGCCGTGCGTGGGGTTCCTGTCTTTAGCGCCGACGCAGAGCATATTCACCACCGCTTGATTTTGCTAGGCTACAGCAAAGGCTGGGCGCTGGTGGCCATGTACACCGCTTGCCTGCTACTGAGCTTGGCGGGCATCAGTATCCTGCTTACCAAGGGCCTAGCACTGCCGGTGGCCGGTGCGATCTTGTTTTTGCTGTCGGTGGCTGCCGCCAGGTATCTGGGTTATGTGCGTAGCTTCTCCCGGCTTCGCGGTCAGATCCGCGAGACGCTGGAGCGTCGGCGGCAGCGCGAGTATTTTCGCGCCCGTGGGCGCATTCTGGACTTTGAGGTGGATCGCAGCACGAGTTTGGAGGACTTCGAAAAAGCCTTCATGCATGCGCTCCAGCGCATGGAAATCAGCATCAGCGCCTGTGAGGGCAAGAAACCTTTGGAACTGGCTCTGAGCACCAACGACGTGGTGGTCCTGCATCACCCGGTGGACAGCCAGTCCAAGGCGGAGTGGCAGCTGCGCCTCGATCAGCTCACTCCCAGTCTCGAAGGTTGCCTCAAGCGCTGGCACGTGCTTCCGCTCGGCCTCACCAGCGCCCCGGCCACGGTTTCGCCCGCTTGCGCAAGCCGTCCCGTGGTCGCCTGACCTGTTTCTTTGATACCTCATGGAACTCCGACCGAATTTCGACGCCACTCCCGAGCCAAGGCACCACGCTAAACCCCGTCTGGCGGCGGAGGACGGCTCCGTGCCCCACGAGGCGGAGGTGATCGTCGCCGTCGATGACGAGGAGGTGGAAGACCTGGGAGTGGTGGATGGCTATGAGATGGAAGGTCCAGGGTGGCATGGATGGATCTTCGCGGGCGTGCCGCTGCTGGTCATTTTGCTGGGAGCGGGGCGTGAGGCATGGTCGCGGGGGCTGGCGGGACTGCTTCTCGGGGCGGTGATGATCGCTTTTCCCGCGCGGCGGAAGCTGCCGCGGATGGCTTTGGTGGCTCTGCTTGGTTTGCTGGCTGCGCCCTTGCTGGCCTATCTCCCGGCCAGTTTTCATTCGGCGATGCCGTGGCGCGAGGTGTTGGAAACAGACTGGGGCGTGAAGCTGGGTTCCTTCGTGACTCCGCAGCCCTGGGTGACCTTTGAAGCCTGGCTGCTATTTGCCGTGAGCATGCTGTGGCTCGGTTGGAATCTCTCCCGCGGCCATTCCCAGGCCCAGCGTCGGGTGATGATCCGTGTGCTGGCTGCCGGTGGTGTCGGGTTATGCTGGCTGACGTTGATGGAATATTTCAAGCTCATGCCCGTTCCGTGGTGGCCACGCCGGCCTGAGTGGGGAAACGGTTTCGGCCCATTCTCTAACCGCAACCATATCAGCAGCCTAGCCGCCATCACCTGCATGTTATGTGCTGCCTCGGCTTATGAGGCCAATCGTCGCAAGGAGCGCCTCTGGATGTTCTATGCGATCGGATTTTTCGTGCCTTGCACGGCGATTTTTGTGAACTCCTCGCGGGCAGGACTGCTGTTGCTCTTCCTCGGCATGACGCTGTGGCTGGGATTCTCGGCCATGCGTCGTGGTTTTTTCAAGAAAATGGCGGTCACTGGTTCGCTGGTGATGATGATCGTGGCCGCTCTTTATCTATCTCGTGGAGGTCTCTCGCAGCGTCTCAACGCGGCCCCCGGAACGGACTTCATCAGTTCGAGTGCGCGGTCGGATTTGTATCGTGAATCTCTCCAAATCATAGGCACCGCCCCATGGCTTGGCATGGGATTGGGAACCTTTGACAGCATCTTCGCCATTGCAACCGGCACGCACGATCCGGTGAAGGCCCAGGACCCGCGTACGCATGCGCTGCATCCTGAAAGCGATCTTGTCTGGTTGATGTTCGAGGGCGGTCTTGCCACCGCTGTCCCGGTGCTGCTGCTGATCTGCTGGCTCGCGCTTGCCAGCGGGCCGTGGTTTGGGAAAAAATCCAAGGACCGCGTCCATCGCCAGGACCGGCGCATGCGAAACACCGCAGCCATCGCCGTTTTCCTTGCCCTAGTTCATGGCCTCATTGATGTGCCGAACCACGGACTGGGCTACTTCGCCTTCGTCGCGGTGCTCGCGGGCGTGGCCGTGCGGCCACGCAGCCTGCCGCGACCGGCCGCATGGCCTGAGAAAGCAGGTTCGATGCTTACGGGCGCCGGATTCATCGTTGCCGGCGCGGGCTGGCTCGCGGTGTCGATGGGACGTCCGCTGCTGCCTGGCACCAGCGCGGCGCAGATGCTGCGCAGCCGTGCCATCGAACTCGCCAACTCCGGCTCCGCCGCGGATGCGCTGCAGTTGTTCGATCAAGCCATCGCCATGAGGCCCCTTGACTTCCAGTTCTATTTCGAGCGGGCGGAGACTCGCCTGCTTCTTTACAAGGATTACGACTTGGCGTTGGACGACTTCAACCGCGCTCGCTTCATGGAACCGCACTACGGCTACATGTGCTACCAAGAGGGCGTGGACTGGCTTTCCCATCGTCCGGAGTATGCCGTTTTGGGTTGGCGGGAGTTCCTGAAGCGATTCCCCCAGGCCGCTTCAGGCCAGCATGGTTATTATCGAGCCATGGTGAATCTTTCCAAGCCCTTCGCCGGCCTTCTCCCACAGGTATGGAAACTGGCTGACAAGCTCGACCTCAAAATCGACTACCTGAACAGTGTCGTCACGCGTGAGGACTTCGAGCTCTGCCTGAAGGACATCCTGGCCCGGCAACCGGATCTTGCCTCGCTGGAGTCCGCCCAGCGCATGAGTCTGTTCGAGATTTGGCAGCGCCTCGGTGACGAGGGCACCCTCATGGCGGCGATCGAATCCAACAAGACCTGGGAGCGGGATGGTGGCTGGAAGCTGCTCGCTGCATCCTACGCGAAAAAATCCAACTTCCGCCGGGCCTGCGAGATCGCCTCCATCTACCTGCCCTCGCTCATCCGCACCACACCCGGCACCAGCACCGATGTGCAGGCTCTGGAACGAGCTTTCCTGTTCAATCCACTCGATGCCCGCCTTGGCATCGACCTCTTCCAAGCCTACAAATCCGGGGGCAATCTAGATGGAGCCATCCGCACTCTTGAAAAGATCAAAAACACCTCCTACCCACCGGCCTATCTTAACCAAGAAATGGCTGCCATCTTTGTGGCCAAGCAGGATTTCCGCCGTGCCTGGGAACACTTTCGTTTGGCCGCGGAGCAGAAGGTGAACTGATCGTCGGACCAAGCCTGCGACCGTTTCCCCGACCTCGCACTAACCAGCGACGTAACTTTGGTACGCACCCCATGTCCTTTCCGACGCGCCAACTTGGCGGGGGGGGGGAGGGAGTGAACTTCAACCGTAGAGAAAGCCGAATTCGCTTCGAAATTTCGGCCCGCCTGGATTATTCGCAAATACGAGAAAATCTTATTTGACGCCCGGTTTTGAATCAATTAATCCCCCTTGATAATCAATGCTGAATCTCAAAAAATAATAAATTATGGCAAAGATAGTAATCATAGATGACGAAGCCGCAATCCTAGAGCTCATGACCAAGCTTTGCGAAGCTGCCGGCCATCAGATCTTTGGCTCCACCACGGGCATCGACGGCATGGCCGCCATACGCGCCAACCAGCCCGAGCTCGTCATCGTGGACCTCCGCATCGGTGATGTGAACGGCCTTGACCTCGTCAGTATGTGCCGGGACCAGTTCCCCAACACTGCCGTCATCATGGTCACCGGCTACGGCAGTGTCGAAACCGCCGTCGAAGCCATGCGCCTCGGCGCCTTTGATTACCTCACCAAGCCCTTCGACCTCGGCGACCTCATCAAAACCGTCAACCAGGCCCTCCAGCGCAACGGCCAGCCTGCCGGAGCTTCCTCATCGACGCTCACCTCCGGGTCCTCGCCCAGCCTGCTGCGCCATGTTTCTAGCTCCTCAAAACTGATCGGCCACAGCGAGGCCATCCAGCGCATTCTCGACATCGTGCGTCGCGTCGCCAACAACGACAGCCCCGTTTTGCTCGAAGGCGAGTTCGGCACCGGCAAGCACATGGTCGCCCGCGCCCTCCACGAGGCCAGCCGCCGCAGCAAATCCCACTTCAAAGAGCTGCAATGTGCCGCCATGCCCGAGGACGCCCTCGAAACCGAGCTTTTCGGCCCCAATTCCATCTTCCAACGCGTCGCTGGCGGCACCGTCCACCTTGCCGAGGTCAATCAACTGCCCGCCCGCATCCAAGCCCAGCTCAACAGCTTCATCGACGACTCCCAGTCTCGCAAAGGCTGGTCCGGCAGCAGTGCCTCCGCCGTCGATTTCCGCCTCGTCGTCTCCTCCACCGCCTCCCTCGACGAGTCCGTCAAATCCGGCAAATTCCGCGAGGACCTCTACTACAAGCTCTCCGTCGTCCCGCTCAAGATCCCGCCGCTCCGCGATCGCCGTGAGGACATCAAGCCTCTCGTCGATCACATCCTCAAAGACCTCGCCGAGCGCACCGAGACCCGCCCCAAGACCATCGATCAAAACGCCATCGACTTCCTCGAGAAGTACAACTGGCCCGGCAACGTCTCCGAACTCCGCAACGCCATCGAGCGTGCCTGTGCCTTCGCCGAGGGAGATCGCGTCCGCCCCGCCGACCTCCCCGCGAAGGTCACGCAGCAGATCGAAGTCCCCACACCCTCCGCCAGCGAAGGTATGACCAAACTGCCCATCGGCACCAAGCTCGATGACTTCATCAAGGCGCAGGAACGCGTCTTCATTCAGGAGACCCTCAAGTACAACAACGGCTCCCGCGAAAAGACCGCCAGCATGCTCGGCGTCTCCATCGCCACCTTGTATCGCAAAATGGGCCTCAACGTCGAGCGCAAGACCACGATGTAAGGCCGCCAGGCAGCGTTTCAGGTTCCATGTTTCAAGTTTTCAGGCGTCTTCGCTTGGAACTTGAAACCTGAAACTTGAAACTTCCCCAGCCCGTTCCAACTCGTGCCGTCCCCAACCCCACGAACACGAGTGCCCGATACCCCCACGATTCTTTATTGCCGTTGTGCCTACGCCCAGGTCGTGCCCTCGGGCGTGAAAAACGAAGTCCTCGGCAACCTCTGCGAATCCAGCGCCAGCTTTGAGACGGTCTCCGATCTCTGCGAAATGGCCGCCCATCGCGATCCACGCCTTCAGGCCATCGCAAGCTGCCAAAACCTCCGCATCGCCGCCTGCTACCCCCGCGCCGTGCGCGGTCTCTTCCAGCAAACCGGCTCCCCTTTGCCCGAAAACGCCGAGATCCTCAACATGCGTACCCAGACCGCTGCCGAGATCACTGATGCTCTCCTTCGCAACGATTCTTGACCACTTCTTGACCCTTTGACCGTTCCTTGACCCCTCATTCGTCATTCTGAATTCGTCATTCCCTTCCATGATCACGCACACCCACCGCCCGCTCCGCGTCATCCTTTACGAAGGCACCGGCAGCATCGCCCTCCCGGCCGAATCCCGCGCCAAGGTCATGATGGCCTTGCTCGACAAAGGTTACGCCGTCACCCGCAGCGGCCAGGGCGCCAGCGCCGTGCCGCACGACGACCGAAGCCTCCTCGTGCTCGGTGCTTTTGAGGGCAAAGCCCCCACTCTTGAAGACGCCACCGGCCAGATCGCCATCGACACGCGTGACATCACCGGCCTCGCCCCAGACGCCATCGTTTCGCTCGTCGAAAAGACTCGTGGCGACAAACCCATGAACGAACCCGGCAAATGGAAACCTTGGT
>JBJONJ010000246.1:0-8487 GCA_046051905.1 Verrucomicrobiota bacterium | reverse complement strand
GCGATGCGGGCAGGGCCACTGACCACTGACTACTGACCACTGTGTCTCTCTGCGGGCAGGCTGGTGGTGAATGCTTTTTCAACGCGAATGAAGGCAGAATGGAAACGAATGGGCGCGAAGCTGAGGCGAACGGTAAGAACATGAAGGGTAAGAAAATTTTCCTACCCCCCATCTTCTTACCTGACTGCCTTTCCGGTCCCTGCGATCTCTTGCGGCGATCCTTTTCAACGCGAATGGAGGCGCCTGGATGAGAACGAATGGCCGCGAATGGAGGGCATCCGTGTTTTTTGCTGCGCTACGCTTCCCTGCGGGCTGCCGTTGGCAGGCTGTCTCGCTGCGCTCGGCTGTGTCATCCGTGGTTGAATGCCTTGTCGGCGCGAATGCCATCGCGCCCTCCGTGCGGGCAAAAGTGCCCGCATCACTTCTGACGTCTCACCACTCACGGTCCCCGCCTGCATCGCTGAGCGAAGCACTGCGGGCAGGTCCAAGTCTCGTTGTCTCGCTGTCTCATGGTCTCAAAGTCTTCCTAGTTGCCGTTCGGGCCGGGGTGGTCCACGTCTGAAAAATGACGAATCAGGTCCAAACGATTTTCAAAGGCTGGGCGAAGCCGGGCCCGGTGCCGCCGGCGGTGCCGGTAGCGGGCGAGGGAGAATCGTGCGCGGCTCTTTGTGGCCATTTTTGGGTCTTGCAGTTGGAGAACGGCCATCGCTTCTCCACGGATGATGCGCTGACGGCGTGGTATGGGACATCGTGGGCGCCGACGGTGAAAACGGGTCTGGATCTGGGGAGCGGCATCGGGACGGTGGGCATGATCTGTGCGTGGCGTTGTCCCGGTGCGCGGTTTGTGACGGTGGAAGCCCAGGCGGAGAGCGTGGCCCTGGCGCGTCGCTCGGCGGCGGCGAATGGTTTGGAGGATCGGTATGAGATCCGACACGGGGACTTTCGTGAGCCGGGGGTGATCCGGGAGGATGAGACATTCGACCTCGTCACGGGGAGTCCGCCGTATTGGCCGGAGACGGATGGCATCGTGAGTGAACATCCCCAGAAACGGGCCTGCCGATTCGAGGTGCGGGGGAGTGTGGTGGACTACTGTCGCACGGCGGCGAAGCATCTGGCCACGGGAGGTCTGTTTGCCTGTGTGTTCCCTTTTGCGCCGCATCAACTGGAGCGTGTGCAACGCGGGGCGCGTGAGGCGGGACTGGTCATCGTGCGCCAGCGTCCGGTCATTTTTCGAGAGGGCGATGAACCCTTGATCGCCGTGTTTGCCATGATGCGAGCAGAAGACCTGCCGGCGTGGTTTCGCGGCCAGACCTGGCATGAACCGCCGTTGATCGTCCGGACGAAGGCAGGGGGGTATCATCCCGAATACTCCGCGGTGAAACTGGCCATGGGTTTTCAACCGTAGGGGAGGAGGGAAGGGGAATGAGGAATGAGGAATGAGGAATGAGGAATGAGGAATGAGGAATGAGGAATGAGGAATGAGGAATGAGGAAGGCGCTGCTTGGCCGCCTGCTGCGAAGCCGCGAAGCGAACGCAGGACGGCGAAGCCAAGGCGAGTGTTGCCTTGTTGCTGTGCAACAAGGGGGACCCTGTTCCGCAGGAACAGGGCAACTTGGGGCGCGGGATACTGCGAAACGAACCCGGAACGACGAACGAAGAACGGCGGCCAGGAATCGAAGCGAAGATAGCCACTTCCGCTTCAGCGGAATGCCCGAAGGGCGAGCGTAAGCGAGGCAATGGCCGCGCTCCTTTCTCACGGTCTCATCGTCTGCTGCTATCCTTTCTCGCGTGGTGAGCTGGATTGAGGCTCGGAACTTGAAACCTGAAACTGAAACGGGAGGAGGAGTAGGAGTCAGAGGAAGAGTAGGATTGCTCTGCCCTCTGACTGAGGCGGGCCTCAGAGCTGAGGACGGACGATGACGATGTCGCCGAGGAGCTGTTCTTGCTCGACCTGGAGGTGGTTGAGTTTGATGAGCTCGAGCATGGCGAGGAAGGTGATGATGACCTCGCCACGGCTGGAGGCGCTGTTGAAGAGCTCCTCAAAGCGGACGCGGCCCCCCACGGGGACGATGTTGAGCAGTTCCTCGATCTTGTCGGCGACGGTGAAGCGGTCGTTGACGATCTCGCGGAAGTCGGAGGCATTCTCGAAGCGCTTCAGGATGCGCTGGAAGGCGCGGATGAGGTCGAAGATGCCGACCTGGCCGATGCCGACAACCGGGGCTTCGAGATCCGGCAGCTCGGGGGTGGTGGCGAAGAACTCGTCGCTCTTTACCTCCTGGACGCCGAGGAAGCTGGCGGCTTCCTTGAACTTCTTGTATTCGACGAGCTGGCGGATGAGCTCCCAGCGCGGATCGTCCTCCTCGGCCTCCTCGTCAGGCGGCTGGACGTCCTTGGGTAGCAGTTCGCGGCTTTTGATGTACATCAGGTTGGCCGCCATGACAATGAACTCGCTGGCCAGCTCGATGTTGAGCATCTTGAAGGTGTCGATGTAGTCGAGGTACTGCCTGGTGATGCGTTCCAGGGAGACGTCATAGACATCGATCTCCTCCTTCTTGATGAGATAGAGCAGGAGGTCGAGGGGACCCTCGAAGATTTCGAGCTGTACCTTGTAGTCGGAGTCTTCCACGGGGTAGGGGGGCTGAATCGGTTGGGTTTAAAACTCGCCACGGAAGACGCAGCGGGCGCTGGGAGTCTCATGGATCACGATTTCGCACAGGCCGGGGAGCTGCGGGGCGAGTTTTTTCCAGAGCCAGCCGGCGAGGTATTCGATCGTGGGATTTTCCAGGCCCTCGATCTCGTTGAGGTAGCTGTGATCCAGCAACTCCAGCAGGGGCTTCATGGCTTTGGAGATCTCGGCATGGTCGTAAACCCAGCCGATGGCGGGGTTCACCTCCCCCTCGATGGCAATCTCCACCTTGAAGCTGTGCCCGTGCATGCGGGTGCACTTGTGGGTGCTGGGCAGGGTGGGCAGCGTTTGGGCCGCCTCGAAGCGGAATTCTTTGATGATGCGGGCTCGCATGGGGGGAGAGGTGGATTAGTTCGTGGCGAGGCTGCCGCCGATTGCAAAAGGAGACTTCACTCAAGGGGCGGAACGCCTCGCGATGCGGGCGGCGTAGGCGCCGTCGATGCCGGAATCGGGCGGGAAGCTGCTTTCCTCGGCCTCGAGATGGAAGTCGGGCATGGAAGCGAGCACGCGGCGGACGAGGAGGCCATTCTCCTCAGGATCGACGCTGCAGGTGGAATAGACGAGGGCCCCGGCCGGCTTCAAGGCACGCAGGCCGATGCGCAGCAGGCGCTCCTGGGCGGCGGTTTGCTCGGCAAAGCTGGACTCCTCCAAACGCCAGCGAACATCGACGCGGCGGCGCATGACGCCGGTGTTGCTGCACGGGACATCGAGCAGGATGCGATCGAAGCCTTCCCCAGTGAACTCGGGCAGGGTCTCGCGGCTCCAATCATGCAGCTCGATGTGCGTGTTGGTGACGCCGAGGCGCTTGAGGTTGTTTGCGAGACGGCGCAGGCGGCCTTCGGAGACATCGCAGGCGGTGATCTCGCCCTCGTTTTTCATCAACTGGGCCATGAAGGCGGTTTTACCGCCTGGTGCGGCGCAGGCATCGAGCACCCGCATGCCCGGCTGCGGGGCGAGCAGCCTCGGGGCGATGAGGGTGCTGGGGTCCTGGATGTAGATTTTTCCCGCGGCGAGTTCCTCCCGGGGCAGATGTTCGTAGGTGATGAAATCCTCAGGCGCGGAGGCCATCTCGGGGTGCAGGCGGTTGGCACGGCCGAGGGTGGGAGCATGCCCCTGGTTCCACTCGCACAGGGCGGTCGTTTTGGCCTCGCCAAAGGCGGCGAGCCAGCGCTGCACGAGCCACTTGGGATGCGAGGTGCGGGTTTCGAGCGGCAGGTCTTCTGTGGAGGCGAGGAGGGACTCCGCCTCGCGGCAGGCACGGCGCAGCACGGCATTGATGAGCCCACGCGCCCGGCCGGTGGCGGCGACGGTTTCATTGACCGCGGCATGTTCGGACACTTTGGAGAGCAAAATCTGGCTCAGGCCGATGCGCAGCCCCCAACGGCAGCGATGATCGAGGTGCTTTGACTCGGTGAGCACGTCGATCCAGTGATCGAGCAGCGAGAGATTGCGCAGGGTGGTGAGCACGATCTCGCGGAGGAAGGCGGCATCGGGAGCGATCAAATCACACTCACGCTGCGCCTGGTCGAGGATGTCCGAGGCATAGCGCTCGCCGCCGGCCCACTCGCCCAGGACATCGATGGCCAGGCCGCGGACGCGGGAGGCGGGCTTTTTCTTCGGGCGGGCATTCGACGGTGGTTGGACGGGCATGGACCGCTGCCTTTAAGGCGGAGGAAGAGGAAGCACAAGGGGCCTTCGTGGTGGAAGGCTTGCAAGGCCCGGCATGTCGTGCGCGTTCGTTCCGCCCTCATGCACCGCCTCCTCATTGCCTCGCTCGTTTTATCTCTCGCCTCCGTCCATGCCGCGCCGCAGGACGATCAGTATGTCCTTGGTCCTGATTCCCAGGTCCAGAAAGGCGTGCCGCAGGGGAAGGTGACGCAGATGCCCGCGTGGACGAACTCGAAAATCTACCCCGGCACGTCGCGTGACTGGTGGATCTATGTCCCCGCTCAATACAAGGCCGAGCAACCGGCGAATGTGATGGTCTTCTGTGATGGCGGCGGCTTTGTGAAGACGGACGGCCAGTTCCGCGTGCCGGTGGTGTTTGATAATCTCATCGCGAAGGGCGAGATGCCGGTGACGATCGGCATCTTCATCAATCCAGGCGTGTTTCCCACCTCGAACCCGAAGGACAAGCCGCGCAGCAATCGCAGCTTTGAATATGACTCGCTCGGTGATCTGCATGCCCGCTTTCTGATCGAGGAAATCCTGCCTGAAGTGGCGAAGAGCTACCAACTCACCGCCGACCCGGAAGGTCGTGCCATCTGCGGCAACAGCAGCGGCGGGATTTGCGCCTTCACCGTGGCGTGGGAGCGTCCGGACGCGTTTCGGAAGGTCGTGAGCCATATCGGGAGCTTTACCAACATCCGCGGCGGGCATGTGTATCCCGCTTTGATCCGCAAGGCGGAGAAGAAGCCGCTCAAAATCTTCCTCCAAGACGGCAAGAACGATCTCGACAACCAGTTCGGCAACTGGCCGCTCGCGAACCAGGACATGGCCGCGGCGCTGAAGTTTGCCGGTTATGACCACCAGTTCGTGCTCGGCGAGGGCACGCACAATGGCAAGCATGGCGGTGCCCTGCTGCCGGAGACGCTGCGGTGGCTGTGGAAGAAGTGAACTCCTCGTCTGACCTGACTGACATCATCTTATGAAACGCTCTCTTTTTGCTCTCTTTGGCCTGATCAGCTCTCTCACTGCGCAGGACACCTCTCTCCACGAATACCTCAGTGACGATCAGCCATGGAAGGAGGTCGCGAGCGGGTTTGCCTTCACGGACGGCCTGTGCTGCGACGCGGCGGGAAATTTGTTCTTCACCGATGTGAAGGCAGGGAAGGGGATCTACAAGCTCGATACCGCCACGGGCAAGACGGAGCTTTTTCTCGACAACCTTCCCGGCATCAGCGGGCTGCAAATCGGGCCGGATGGACGCTTTTACGCCTGCCATAACAAGGAGCAGCGCATCATCGCCATCACGATGAAGGGCGAGGTGGAGGTGCTGCTCACCGGCGTGAAGTGCAATGATCTCGTCGTGAGCAAGGCGGGCCATCTTTACTTCACCGAGACGCCGACGCTCCGCGTGCATCTCATCACCAAGGAAAAGAAGCACCTCGTGGCCGACGAGGGGCATGTGCAGAAGCCGAATGGCATCACGATCTCCCCCGATGAACGAACGCTGGTCGTCTCCGAGCACGGCGGCAAGCATGTCTGGACCTGGCGCATCGAGGACGATGGCACGTTGAGCGCCGGAGCACCCTACATGACCATGTGGCTGCCCGTTGGCAAAGAAACGGCCAGTGGCGATGGAGCCACGACGGAGTCGAAAGGCCGCTTCTTTGTGACCACGGAGCTTGGGGTGCAGATTTTCGATCCCGCAGGCCGGCTCGCGGGCATTATCGCCAAACCCACGCCGCTGTCGAAGGTCGTGAGCGTCGAGTTTGCCGGGAAGAATTTTGACACGCTCTACATCGCCGCCGGTGACAAGATCTTTGCTCGCCAGCTCAAGGTCACCGGTTACTTCCGCTGAGTGTGAAAGCCCTTTTTGATTTCCTGGAGCCCCAGGGGCTCGCCTTCATCGGTCTGCTGATCATGGTGGTGAGCTTTGCCCGGCAGCGCCGGAAGCTGCTGGCCGGTTTCGCGGGTGTCCTGTGGCTCCTGACGGGACTGGTGATCTGCACGCCGTTCGCGAGCTGGCTCATTTCCACGCTCGAACGGCCATGGGAGCCGGTGCCATTCGATTCGCTGGAGGTTTGCGATGCCGTCGTGTGCCTCGGCGGCGGGTTGGAGCCTTCACGATTGGAGCCGACGGGTCTGCGCACGAAAGGTGGCGCGGATCGTTTGTTCTGCGCCCTCGAGATGACACGTCGAGGCAAGGCGAAGGCGCTCGTGCTGGGTGGCGGTGGGTTTCGTTTTCACGACGAGTATGGCTCCGAAGCGGAGGCCGGGGTGGGATGGATCAACGCCTGGAAACTCACCGACGTGCCGCTGCACAGCCTCGGCATTTGCAGCGACACGCATGACGAGGCGCTCAAAACGTCCGCTCTGATGGCCAAACAAGGCTGGAAGCGCATCGCCCTTGTCACCTCGGCGTATCACATGACGAGGTCGAAGGCCACGTTTGAGAAGGCTGGCATCGAGGTCGTTCCGGTGCCCTGCAACTACGTGAGCCAGCAGATGCGGCAGGAGCGGTCTTACTGGTTCAAAACGCCCGATGTGAACGGCTACGGCTACGCCGAGGCCTGGATGCACGAGATCGCGGGCATGTGGGTGTATCGGTGGCGCGGGTGGCTGTGACGGAAAACGCGATGGCAAAGCCGCGGGAGGCCGTTATGCTTGCCCCACCATGCCTATCGACGACTCTCCCTCCACGCCGGCCACTGCGGAAGCGCTCCTCTGGAGCGGCCACACCTCCCAGTGGGTGCATTTTTGGTTCTACTTCCTTTGCGTCATCCTCGCGGGAGCCATCGCGGTGGGGGCCACGGTGCTCGCCCTGCCCACCGGCGGCCTTACTTACCTAGCACTCTTTATTCCGGCCATTCTTTGGATGGTGCGCTGGTGGGTGACGAAATGCACGACGTATGAGCTGACCACGCAGCGCCTGCGCATCCGCAGCGGTGTGCTGAACCGCCGCATGGACGAGCTGGAGCTCTACCGCGTCAAAGACTATGCCATGGAGCAGCCGCTGCTGCTGCGTCTGGTGGGTCTAGGCAACCTGACCCTCATCACCTCAGACGCCACGAATCCACGGCTGGAGATGAAAGCCATCGCCGATGTGGAGAACGTGCGCGAGAAGCTGCGGACCGCCGTCCAAAATGAGCGCGACCGCAAACGTGTCCGCGAGCTGGATGTGGACAGCCATGATGATGGCACCACGGCCCTGAGTTAACTCCGGCGCCAGCGCTGGAAGGTCTCGATGGCCTCGTATTCGGCGAGGCCGAGCTGGTCGTATTGATGAGCGTTTTCGCGGTTCGTCTCCGGTGCCTCCTTTTCGAGGCTGCTGAGGGAGCTGTAGCGGTTGATGGCATTGGTTTTGCGCTCGAGCTGAAGCGGACTCATCGGCACGGCCATGTCGATCTCATGCGGCTCCAGGGCACGTTCCTTGCCGCGATACAGCCAGAGGCTGCATGCTCCGGCGAATTCCTCGCCGCCGCAGGCCTGAAGGGCGCTCATGAGGAGGCGGAAGGTGATGCCGCTCACGCTGCTGGGGTCCGCGGCGTCGCCAGTGAGATAGATCTGATGGGGCTTTTGCTCCAAGAGGAGCTTCTTGAGCGCATCGACATCCGCCTGCGTGCTCTTGAAGCGGCGGTAGCGGCCTTGTTCGTAAAAGGGAAGGTCGAGGAAGACCACCTTTTCATGGCTCAAACCCACCGCATGGGCGGCGTCACGCAGCTCACCGCGGAGAATGAGGCCTTTGAGCTGCCGCAGCAGCGGCGTGTCCTCGCCAAACTCGCCCTTTGCCTCAAGCTGGCCAAGCGCTTCCTTGGCGTATTCCACCTGCGGCTTCCAATCGCCCGGCTTCATGGAGTTGGATGCCAGTTCCAAGAGTGTCTCGGCGAACTTGTCGGCCTCGCTGTCAGGCACGCGGAGGCTGCCGGAGGTCAGTGAGATGAGGCGCACGTCGTGGCCTTGCTCGACGAGGCGGTCCATCGTGCCGCCCATGCCCACGATGGCGTCCTGCGGCTCCGGCGAGAAGACGAGGCAGCGCTTCGGATAGGGCCGCGCACGCTCCGGGCGGTAGGTGTCGTCCTCGTCGGGTTTGCCACCGGGCCAGCCGGTGATGGTGTGCTGGAGCTGGTTGAAGATGC